>JAFZOY010000028.1 GCA_017552705.1 Bacteroidales bacterium | reverse complement strand
TGGCACCTTGTAACCCTTTCTTGATTACATTTTTCCCTCCACAATGAAAGCAGATTTTTACTCATTTTCTTAAAAATGCTGTAAATATATAAATTTCAATTTATTACAAGGATTTCAGGTCTCATTTTGACCATTAAGCCCTCTTTTTCTTTTTTGCTGACGCAAAGATACACGAATTTTTGAAAAACATGTTGCAAAAAGCTCAACGTTAAATTTTTTCTACGGGACAAATAGGGAACCTTGCCCCTAACGGGGCAAAAGGTTGGTAGGGAAATGTTATAGATATGATAGCGAGCCGTAGGTTCGCCACATATTCATTGTTGCGTACCTAAAGGCACGCTATATTTCTTCATCGAAAATTGTTCTATTAACCTGATGTTCCTACGGAACAACATAGAAAAATGGTTAAGAAATGATTGTTGCCTACAATTGTGCTAACTATATTTCAGTTATCATTTTTAATATTTTTATTCCCTCCTCTATTAGATCTTCTTTGGTATCAATAGGAATCTGTATTTCATTTCCACAAAGTATAGGAGTGTATTTAGAATCTAATTTTTGTGAAACTTTTTCGCAGAGTTCTTGTGAAATAGGAGTTTCATCATCTTTTTTTACTATCCAATCATGAGAATTACCACAGTATAATTGAAGACCATTTCTCATCGAAAGCCATTGGTTTTTTACAATATTTTTTTCTTCTAATTGCTTATATAACAAGTATACAAAAAGATTTATATGATATGAATTTTGATTCGTTTTATTAAGGATATGTATCGAATAATCCCATTCTTCATCATAAAAAGTAAGAATATTATATCCCATGTCTAATGCTTGGAGTGAATTAGGATATTTTACAATATAATATCTACTATCCTGCTTTTTTTCATTATCATCGAACTCCTTAACAAATTTTTCAATGACTTTCAGCATTCCTGAATATATATCATCAGAAGCGCAAGACAATTTATCAATTAAAACAGATATACAATTAGGTTTCTCGGAAATAATCTTTTCCCAATAAGACTCATATCCACAACAATAATTTCTTCCACCAACATGACATGTGTGATCTTCATTACATGCCAAAATCGTTCTTGCGATAGTTGAGTTATCAATTTTACCTTGATGTGGAGGAGAAGATAACGGAATAGATGTATTTTCTTTTGAGAAAATCTTTTTGAAAATTAAAAATCGATTTTTAAAAGAATCCAAATCACATTGTTTCCATGCCATGGTAGAATTTTTAAAAATATCTGACCAGATACAAATAACACTTCCTTTTGTGTACGGATGTTGCTCTACTTCCCAAAATACATCTTCTATATTCTCTCTTAATTCTTTTGAATTGGAATATATTTCTAATTTCTTTCTATTTTCTTCTGAGAGAATTATTTTAGAAATTTTATTTTCAATATCATTTTGAATTAATTCAATAATATCTTTACATGCATTTGCAATAAAAACGACATCAAAGACTAAAGAGTTAACATCCCTACCTATATTTGCATTTCTTGTAAGATTTTTTACAAATTGACATAATCTAAGCAGATTTCTACTGGTTTTTACATCTTTAGGAATGCCCCATCTTTGACAATATGCGATTATTGGTAATAACAAAAAGCAATCGATTTGATTTATCGTTTGTGTGTTTGTTTGACCATTAATAGATGGAGACAAAAAATCTTCTTTAAAGAAATCATTGTATTCCCAATTATCAAATAGAAATTTGACAATTTCCCAGTAAGCATAGATATCCTCAAAAGAGATACATTCATGTGGGAATGTGTATGTTCCTTCGGACAAAATCCTTTTTAATTCATCTCGGTCTGACTCCAGCATTGTAACCCATCGAAGAAACTCATTGAATCCAGCATCAGCCGTATCATTGCCATTTTTTCTTTTCTGCCAAAACCATGTTTCAATTTCTTCCCACTGTTTGGGCATTTCTTTGTTGTTTTCATTAATGCGTTCCTTTAACACCAACGGTTTGAGATTCTGTGCGTTTGAAAGAGGTTCTCCTGTTGTGTTTATTACGACAAAAGTTTCCTCTCCGTTTTTACGATTTTCCATATCGTAATACATAAAGGTAAGTCTTGTTGTAATAAAAGCCCCAAATTCACGACACCAATCTTTGTCTTTTGCTTTCAAAATCTCATCTATTACGGATAAAGCTCGTATCATGCTTTGGATACTGGGATCATACTTGTAGTCGTTGAAAAACCAAGGGGATTTCTTGATATCTTTACAATTATCCACGAAATATTTGTCTTCTTTTTCTTTAATAAAAAAGTGGCAGACAAGGTCGCTTAAAAAATAAAGCGATGATTCGCGTATGGAATACTGTAAGTAAGGCTCTTTGTCATCTTGCAAATATTCATAATCCGAAATAAGATACTTTCTAAAAAAATTTTCTTCCGTCTTCCTATTCAACATCCCTAACAAAAGATATAATGTCGTAATACGTTGCTGACCATCGCATAGTTGGATGTGATTTGTAGGAGCTTCATAACCGTATAGTAAACCCAGATTCAGAAAATCATTAAAATCTGTATTGTCAAATTGGTCTGTCAAATTATTAACAAAACCACTCACAAGTTCTTTTTTCTCTTCAGTGTGAACTCTATCACCCCAGCAATAGTCACGTTGGAGGTCTGGAATAATGATTCTGCGATTTCCAGAGAATAGTTCTTCCAATGTATAAGTCTCTCCTGTAACGAAGTTAATTTTATTCTTTATCATATTGTATTTTATTTGTTATAAAACATTTTGAATTGGTTAATAAGCCGTTCTTTGTTTTCTGCAATATCTACAGCTCCCCATTTCGAATTGGCAAAAATGTATATTGTATGAAGAAGATGACGACTATTAAAAAACTCCTTTACGTTGGTATTAAAGAAGTAATTCTTTTTGTCTTCAAAATCATTGTTGCTAAAAGTGGAGTTGTCTCCTTTATACAATAAGACCAAATTACCTATACTATGCTCCGTCGTTTGACAAGTTCCATTCTTTTTCTTGATATCATCTCGAAAACAAGAAAAATCTTTTTTTTCTCGTTGTTTATTGTCACCACCTTCCCAGTGATTACCTTCTGAAGTAATAACAAAATGTCCAACTTTAGACTTCGGAAACACGTGTTCTAACGAACGAACGCCATTGTCCCAGATTGAAAAATCAAAAACACGTCCATCCCCTCCGTTTTGTTTGTTGTCTTCATCTATGTTAAGTCGCAATAGAAAACGAAATGCTGCTTCTTTATCGTCCTCATAAAGTAAGTCTTCTGATAATCGATGCAGCATATTGTCAAATTTTTCCTCAAATTTTTCTTCAAAATTTTTGGGATCTTTAGTAGTGATTTCATCGTGTTTCATTTCAAGAAAAGCTAGATTATAGTATTTCTCAAGTTCACTACGATGGTCTTCTACGAAATAGTAATGAATAAACTTCTTTTGGTTGTCCGAATCAAAAATTCGCAAAATAGCCCCAATCATATTGTGCTTAATAGGTTTGTTGTATGCATCCTCGAATCTTTTTTGAAGTCTTCGAAGACCATCAAACGTTTTTTTGGCTTCTATCGGTTGACCGTTTGGCAAACATTCTGCTTTGAAATTCTCAAACGTCAATTTATCTCCCTTCTTTAAATGAAGATATGAAGAGATAAGAAGCCCCATGTTGTTTTGACATTGGAACAAGGATTGAACATTAGGAGTATTCCACCAATGTAGCCAATTATCCCATTCTCTTGCATATCGGCTTCGTAGCATATTGTGTTCCCATTCTTGAGAGTAGTCAATCTGGGATTCCATGTTTAGGGAAGCAAGGCGGAGTATTTCAGCTTTTATTATTTCTTCTTGTTGCATCTCAGCCTTGCTACCATTCATCATCGCAAAAACCTTGGATGCTTGCCTTTCTTCCACATTAATGTATAAAAACTTGACTTTATCCAATAAAAAGGCACAAAAATCCTTTTTATCAACATCCTTTAGTTTGTCTTTGATGATACGAATGGTTTTCTTGAAGAAGAAAATGTCTTGATATTCTTCATACGGTTTTTCATCAAAGTCATTAAGATTTAATGTTTTAAGAAAATCATCGGACTTCTCACGTATGTCGTATCTAATATCAAATTTATTTTTGTATCCAAGCCATTTCAACAATAGATATAGACATGTCGTTCTTTGTTGACCATCAATTAGGATAATTTCATCATTTTTTTCTGTGACTGTAAATCCTTGCAAAAAAACTTCAGTACTATTGTTATATCTTAACACCAAATCATCCAATAGATTCTCAACGGAGTTTTTTTCTCCAATACGATTCTTTCCCCAGACATATCCGCGTTGGTAGTCTGGTATAACGAATGTTTTGTTTTTGCCCAGATATTGTTTGAGAGTTATTGTTGCATCCATGTTTTATTTTTTCAATATTATTAAACATTTACCCTCTCCTCATCCAACTTCTTCCATCATTTGTAGAATAGTACAACCCTTTGCTGGTGTTGGCAAGGAGTTCTCTGCCACCGTCCATCAACGATTGGAATGTGCCGCAGGAACTACCCGTATAACGCGACATCCATGAGCGTCCTTCGTTTGTGGAATAGTAAACACCTTTCGACGTTATTGCCAGCAATTCTCTGCCGTATGGAAGAAGATCAATGAACGTTCCGCACGACGAACCTGTATAACGCGACATCCACGAACGTCCTCCGTTTGTGGAATATTCAACACCTTTAGAACTAATGCGAATCGTTTCGCCTCCGTAATTAATCATTTGTGGCATAATAGTATATTTAAAAATTATTTTTTATAAAATTTCCATCTTTACAAAGTTATAAAAAATCCATGTACAAACTGAGTATTTCGTTGCATATTTCTCCGTTGAATTGGCGCAATGCGGCGTGGAACGGCAACTGGGGAAATTCGGAAAACATGTCGTCGTTGCAAATTGTTGTAACTTCGAAATAGCCCGACTTAAAATACTCCTCATCTTCCAAAAGGCTTATTTTACTTTGTGCGTTAAAAAAACAAGAGTTCCCCTCGAACGAAAATGGGTAAATAAACCATCCCTCTAAGAAGATGCTGTTTTTATACTCCGAAAGGGCTTTGCAAATGGGCAGAATAGTGCCCCGTGAGTCTCCTCCAAGGCAATTCAATACGCTAACAGCCATAATTTCATCTGAAACAATAAGTTGCAACATCTTCGCCCAATACTCTGGTGCATCCACGTCATCAACATCGCCTTGAACCACACGTATTGAGACTATTTCAACCACATCGGGAAATTTCTCTTTATTCTGCTCCACAATGTTGATAGCACCGTCGCCAACTGCCAGTAATAGAATAGTTTTGTTTTTCATACCTATAATTTTCCACAAAAGAAAAACCAGGGTGTGCCAAAACAAGGCAGAGGTAAAACTTTTTTTGAATTGTTTGAAAATGTGTTACTTTTATGGTTGTATTTCATACAAAAGTGGAAATACATTTGGGAATAAATAAGTTACAAAAGCATGGGTAAAACGTTCAAAATAGGGATTCTCGGAGCTGGCTGGATAGCCGGAAAAATGGCGGAAACAGTTGCGGCAATGGATGGGTACGAAATTTTTGCCGTAGCGTCCCGTTCACTCGAAAAAGCACAGGCATTTGCCTCAAAGTGGAACATTTGCAAGGCATTTGGTTCCTACGAGGAATTGGTTTCCGAGAAAGAAATTGATATGATTTATATCGCCACTCCGCACTCACATCACTACCAACACACAAAACTTGCCATTGAGCACGGAAAACCTTGTCTTGTTGAAAAGGCGTTTACCGCAAATGCCCGCGAGGCAAAGGATTTGCTGGAATTTGCAAAAAAACGGAACGTATTTGTAACCGAAGCCATTTGGACTCGCTATATGCCTCTGTCACACAAAATTAAGGAATTGCTTGAAAATGGTGCCATTGGAGAACCTCGGTTGCTTTCAGCCTCGTTGTGTTATCCGTTGGAAGACAAAGAGCGCATCACCAACCCGGCATTGTGTGGCGGTGCGTTGCTCGACGTGGGCGTCTATGTGCTGAATTTTGCCCGTATGTATTTTGGCAACAATGTTGTGAAAACCGTGACCAACTGTCAGTTAGGCGAAACAGAAATGGACATGCAGGAAAGCATTTCGTTGAGTTACGCCGACGGCAAAATGGCAAATTTGCAGGCTGGCGCACGCTGTCTCAACGACCGTCAAGGTATTATCAGCGGCACCGAGGGATACATCCGTGTTGACAACGTGAATTGCCCCGAACGAGTTGAAGTGTACCGTAACTACAGCCTTGTGGAAACCTACCTAAAGCCTGAAAATATGATTTCGGGCTACGAATATCAAGTGATGGAAAGCCGCCGCTGCATAGAATCAGGGCTGCTTGAATCGCCAATGATGCCTCATGCCGAAACAATTTCGGTTATGCAACAGATGGATTCCCTGCGAAAAGAATGGGGTGTAGTATATCCAATGGACAAACAATACTAAACAAAAAAGGACGGAACCACTACTGATTTCGTCCTTTCGGTGTCGGGGTAACAGGATTCGAACCTGTGACCTCTTGGTCCCAAACCAAGCATACTAACCGGACTGTACTATACCCCGTTAAACCGACGCAAAAATAAATGTATTTTTTGTATTTGCAACTTTTATTGAAAAATATTTTCACGTAACATCTCAAATCAGGTCTGAAAAAATATTATTTTTGAAAATCTTATCGAATTTACATTGGAACAATCTCGATTTCGGACATATTGTTTTCTGATTCTTGCAATTGCAACATTCACTATCGGTGCGCTGATGTCGCGCAACATTTTTGACAATGGCACAAAAGTTTCCCGTTGCGATATTGTTCAGTTTCAGAATGTTATAAACGAAAAACAAACGTTTGCGCAATCTCTGCAAAAACAACTTGTGGCGCTTCCCGACAGCGCTGAATTTGGCGACTACGAAGATTTCCGCATCAAAAACAAGGCATGGATAGAAAGCCAGAACCTTTCGTTTTTCGTGTTCGAAAACAAAAAAATCCTCTACTGGTCCGACAACAGCATTCCACCCTATTACCAACTGCTTGACCAGAACGCAAAACTTTTTTTCAGTGGGAATGCGTGGTATTTGCTTGAAAATGAGCAAAAAGGAAATCGCAACTATTTTGTTTTGATGCTCATTAAAAAACAATTTCCGTTTGAAAACGAACATATAAAAAACGAGTTCCAACAGGATTTCACACTTAATAATACGGTGGAAATCTATAATGAACCGTGCGACAACACCTATGAAATTTATGATTCCGACGGTAATTTTTTACTCGCGCTTTCCGATGCAATCACTTCGGAAACAAGCGATTGGAAACTTGCGGCACCAGTTGTTTTGTTCGTTTTGAGTTTTGCATTGTTTGTGTTGTTTTTGGGCATGTTCCCCAAGAAAAATTGGATAGTGTCAATTTTGGCGTACGTGTTGCTGTTCGGCGTGGCATTCATCATGCAGAATCAAGTTAAAAAGGATTTCATGGTGTATCAAGAAAGTATTGTCATTCTTGTGCTTACATACATTGTATTCACAATAAAAAAGCAATGGAAACCCGAGATACTTTCGTATATCATTTTTGGTATAGTTTCGTTCATCTTGTGCGGAACAGCCACGGGTTTTATAAAATCGTTGGCATTCCATTCCGGCATCGAACTTGAATTGTTCAATTTGTTGAGCACGAATATTTGGAGTTTCATCGCATACTTCGAAATAGCGGCGTTATTATTCTTGTATTTTGCGTTTTATTTCCGCTTTTCAAAGGAATTTGAGTTCGAGCAAAAATATTCGCTATTCATTTTGATTGGCATCTGTTTGTTGACGCCCACGCTGACACTCATTTTGATGGAATCACCATCGGAATTCTATCCGTATCTATTTGGTTTTTACTGCATTACAACAATTTCAATCGTATTATTCTCCTATTTCCGCCGACACGAAAGTCCAACGTTTGCACTGAAATTGTTGTTTCTCGTAATTACGGTGATTTATACTGAAACCGCAATCAGCATATATTTAGGGAAATACAAGGCTGGAATGCGAGAAATGCTGGCCACAGAATGGGCAAACGAACAAGATCCCGTGGCAGAACAATTTTTGGCTTCGGTTTACAAATCAACCCGCTCCGACGTGATGTTGCAGGGAATGATGAAAAATGCTGAAAACCAAGACGTTGACATAAAGAATTATTTACAGAAAATGTACTTCAATGGTTGGTTGAAGCAATACGATTTGGAATGTACCATCTGCGGAACCGACAAGGAATTCAACGAATCGAACAAGTTGGAAAACTGCGAATCGTATTTCCGTCAAATGGTTGCCACGAGCGGTAAGCACATTTCCGACACGAACTATTATTTCATCAACAATCAGGACGGCAACATTACTTATTTCGACGCAATTGAATACAAACGTTCCGACTCGTCGATAATAAAATTGTATATTGAACTGCATTCCAAAACGAATGTACAGGGTTTTGGCTATCCCACCATCCTGCTTGACAATGCCGAAACACCACAGTTTCCCGACAATTATTCATTGGCAAAATACAAAAATGGGAAACTCATCTCAAAACATGGGAAATATCCTTATTCCCAGAAACTTACGCTTCGTTGCGACAAAGAAATGGAAACATTCTACGACACGCAGCATCACATCGCACATCTTGCATACAAAATCAACGACCAATACACTGTGGTTGTGAGCAATAGAACCTATCAGTTCATCAATTACTTGATGTGGTTTCCATATATATTTCTGTTCTTTTTCCTATTGATGCTCATTTTCCTAAAATGTTGCGACAAAACACCGATTCAAATCACACATTCCCTTTCGTCGCAGATAAAACGCTCGCAAATAGGATTGTTGGTCGGTTCGTTTATTATTGTAGCACTGGGAGGCACAGTTTTCATAAAATCGTACAACACACGCCAGCAACGGATGTATCTTGAGGAAAAAATCGCCTCGGCCGCCAAGGATTTCTCACAAACATATAAGGATTTTGCCGTCATTCCTGCCGCCGATAAAACCTATCTCCAAAATAAATTGACAGAACTGGCGAACATTTATTCCACCGATGTGAACTTATACGACACCAATGGAGATTTAATCGCATCTTCCCGTCCGGAAGTTTTCCAATTCCGACTGGTGAACGAAAAAATGGCGACGCGCGCATTCTACCAACTCATCAAACGGAGCCATTCCGCGTATTCGCAAGAGGAAAATATTGGTAATCTGCACTTTACATCGGCGTACATGTCGATTATCAATAGCCAAAACGATGTGCTTGGCTACCTCAACCTGCCAAATTTTTCTAACGAGGAAGACTTCAAGCAGCAGTTCGTCGGACTGTTTGTCAGTTTGTTGAATATATTTGTCGTGCTGCTGTTTTTAGCAACGATTCTTTCCATGTTCATCGCAAAACGCATTTCTGAACCGTTGGTAGTGTTGCAGAACAAGATGACGAGTGTGGCTATTGGCGAGGAAAACGAAAAGATTTCGCTCAAGGCGCCCGACGAACTAAAGGGCGTCATTCAGAATTACAACGAAATGATTGACAAACTGAGCGTGAGCGCCGAAAAACTTGCAAAGGCGGAACGCGAAATGGCTTGGCGCGAGATGGCACGGCAAATTGCCCACGAAATAAAAAATCCGCTCACGCCAATGAAACTGAGCCTGCAATTACTAAACCGCTCGTGGGACGAGAAAGATGAGAAATTTGAGACTCGCCTGAAAACAATCTCAAAAACCATAATCGAACAAATCGACACCCTTGCCGACACGGCAACGTCGTTCTCGGATTTTGCAAAACTATCTAAAGTAGTACTTGAACCTATCAACATTAACGAACTATTACAGAACTGCATAACATTATTCGAACAAGAAGAAAATATCACCATAACATCGGATTTCAAGGAACAAGACGTTATTGTTCTTGCCGACAAAGAAAAAACTATGCGGCTCTTCAACAATCTGCTGAAAAATGCCACCCAAGCCATACCTACCGACCAAAAAGGACTTATTTCCGTGACATTGCAAACCGAGCAGAATTTTGCCCGTATTGCCATTCACGACAATGGTCGCGGCATCGACGACGAAGTGAAAAAACATATTTTTGAATTGCATTTCACTACAAAATCCACAGGTAGCGGATTCGGACTTGCCATCTGCAAAAATATTATTGAAGGCTGCAACGGCGAAATTTGGTTTGAAACCGAATTGGGCGTTGGCACAACATTTTTCGTAAAACTACCGTTGCAAAAAGAGTAAGTTTCATCTAACTTTTATATCTTTGGGACAAACAAGAAAGTATGGTACCATTGTTCATTTCGTTTCAATTTGTTGACTTCGTGGACATTTTCCTCGTGGCATTCTTAATGTACGAAGTGTATAAACTTATCCGTGGAACAGCGGGTATGAACGTCTTTCTTGGCATCATCGCTTTTTATGTTATCTGGCTCATAGTGAGAGCATTGCACATGGAGATGCTCACAAGAATCATGGGCCAGTTCATTAGTATTGGTGGACTTGCATTAGTGATTTTGTTCCAGTCGGAAATCCGCAGTTTCCTTACCATGATTGGAAATCGATATTTACATTCGCAAAGCAGGAAATATCTGCCAAAAGTGTTCCGAATCAACCACACAGTGATTCCGCCCGAATCAATCGAAGAAATCTGTGATGCGATTTTCAGTATGGCGAAAACACAAACAGGTGCGCTTATCGTTATCTCCACCCGAAAAGAAACCCTGACGCCATTTGTACAAACGGGAGAAATCATTGATGCACGCATCTCGTCGGCATTGCTTCAGAATATTTTCTATAAAAACACGCCGCTCCACGATGGAGCCGTGCTGATTGTCGGGAAAAAAATCATCGCCGCAAAATGCGTCCTGCCAATGACAAAACGCACAGAATTACCAATGGGTTACGGTATGCGTCACCGCTCGGCTTTGGGTATGAGCGAGGACACCGACAGTCTTGTGCTGATAGTTTCCGAACAAACGGGTGGCATCTCGTATTGCCAACGCGGGGAAATCTACCCAGTTGAAGACAAGGAAACCCTTGTGAAAATCATCAACCAAAATCAGGATACGATATGAGCATTCAACAACCTTTGGCGGAACGAATGCGTCCAAAGTCAATCGACGACTATTTGGGGCAAAAACATTTGGTGGCAAAAGGTGCCGTGCTCCGCAATGCGATTGAATCTGGACGAATCGCATCCATGATTCTTTGGGGGCCTCCAGGCGTTGGAAAAACCACGCTTGCACAAATTATTTCGCATAGTTTAGAACGCCCGTTTTTTACATTAAGCGCCGTAATTTCTGGCGTTAAGGAAGTCCGCGATGTGTTGGAGAAAGCAAAACATTCGCAATTTTTCGACTCTCCGAATCCAATTCTATTTATCGACGAAATCCATCGGTTCAACAAATCACAACAGGATTCGTTGCTCGCAGCCGTGGAAAACGGCACAGTCACTCTTATTGGTGCGACCACCGAAAATCCATCGTTCGAGGTTATTTCACCATTGTTGTCGCGTTGCCAAGTTTATGTGCTCAAATCGCTCGAACGAAGCGACTTGCACACGCTTATCGATAAAGCATTACATGAAGACATTGTTCTTAAAACAATGAAAATCAACATTAAAGAAGAGGAAGCATTGATGCGTTTCTCTGGCGGCGACGCACGCAAAATGTTGAATGTACTTGAAATTGTGATAAGCGCACAAAATCCCCAGAAGCCGATTACCATCACTAACGAGATGGTTACCACCACATTACAGGAAAATATCGCCTTGTATGACAAAGGTGGCGAACAGCATTACGATATTATTTCCGCGTTCATAAAATCTATCCGCGGTAGCGATCCAAATGCGGCCGTATATTGGCTTGCACGAATGCTTGAAGGTGGAGAGGATATTAAGTTCATAGCCAGAAGGTTACTCATTTCCGCATCGGAAGATATTGGCTTGGCAAACCCCAATGCTTTACTTTTGGCTCAAAGTTGTTTCAATGCAATTTCAGTAATCGGGATGCCCGAAGCGCGGATAATCCTTTCTGAAACAACGATTTACCTTGCCACTTCGCCCAAAAGCAATTCGGCATATTTGGCAATAGACGCGGCATTGGCAAAAGTAAAAAAGGAAGGCATGTTGCCTGTTCCGCTTCATCTCCGCAACGCTCCCACAAAGTTGATGGAAGAATTGAAATACGGCGACGGCTATAAATATTCGCACGATTACCCAGGACATTTTGTACAGCAGGATTTCTTACCAAAAGAAATTGCCGGCACAACATTTTGGAAACCAGCGGACAATAAACGAGAAGACGAAACCAAGCGATATATGCAGTCGCTTTGGAAAGACAAGTACAATTTTTAATCTGTTTCTACACAGCCGTTATTTTTCCTCATTCAGATTAATTATATAATCCGAATAGATTTTTTGGTATTGTGGTTTCAGTTTCACGCCGTTTTCTTGTAGCACATCGTCGTATTGCTGTTTTTCGGCATCAGTAGGTTTGAACATTTTTCTGGCACTTTCCGAAGGTTTTTCCACGGCGGTTTTCGATTCCCGTTCCTTGTCCATATCACGCTCACGCTCGGATTTATCGGCTTCGAGCAGACGTGTGAGTATCTGCTCCTGACGCATCATTGTTTGCGGAGTAATAGTTTGGTTTATAATATCACGTTCCGTTTGGTCCATAAGCCGCTGAATATCTTTCAGTTGCTGAACGCCTTCGGGCGACAGTTCACCTTCTTTCATCATTTGATTGCCAAGCTGTTTCAGCATCTGCTCTTTCATCAGCATCTCGCTCAACTGTTTCTGCATTTGTCCCGACGGCATTCCGCCTTCTTTCATCTGTTGCATCATTTGTTGCATTTGCTCTTTCAGCGATTCCTGCATTTTCTTCATTTGCTGGAACGACGGTTTTTGTCCCTTGCCGCTATTTTTCGGATTTTGGCATTGCTGTTGACCTTCCATCTGTTGGGCGGCCTGCTGCTGCATCTGTTGCAAAACTTCCGAAAACAAAAGCGCAAGATTATTTGCTGAAGTCATCATATACTGCTGATTAATCCGAGCCAATCCGCGCTGTTGCTGCTCCAGATTGGTGATTACCGACCGACCATTTTTGTATATCTCAAACACCTCGTTGTTGATTGTCTGCGAAATCTGCGGCACACGCAAGCTAAGCGCATACAACGAATCCTTTATCACCTTGAAATTTTCACGCAACACATTTTGTTTGAACGCCACTTCGGCATATTTTGGATCGGCATGGGAAAGTTTTCCCGTTTGCGACATCAATTCCTCTTGCTGGAACGAGAAAGTCATCAGATTTTCGAGAATCTGGCGCATATTTGCCATATCTTCCATATTTTGCTGAGCCATTTGCTGTTGCATCATACTCTGCATATTTTCAGCCAACTGTTGCGTTTGCTCAGCCGCCTTTTTCATTGATTTTGAAGACTTTGACTGCTGCCCTTGCTGCTGCTCCGACTTACTCTGCTCCATTGAATTCTGAATATCCTGGAATTGCTGATTAAAATCCTGTAAGTCAAACTTTTGCTGCAATTCCTCGTTTTTCATTTGGGCATCATTATATTCCTTTTCGATTGACTCGAATTCTTTAGAGAGTTCGTCTAACTTCTTCTGTATATCTTCTTGATTCTTAGCATTTTTCAGTTCTTCGGAAAGACGACGCTGTTCGTCAGCCAATTCCTGCAAACGGTTCGTTGCCTGTTGCACCGACTCTTCAACATCCATTCGCTTCAACAATTCCAAATCACGGTCAAGTTGCTTGGAAAGTTCTTCGAACGACATTTTCATTTCCTCCGATTTTTTGATGAACTCATCTTTATTGTAATTGTCAACCATTTGGTTAAACTCCTCCATCATCTTGCGGAGTTCGTCATCCATCAACGCATTCAATAGTTCCTCGATTTCTTTTTGCTTACGCAGAATTTCCTCGTCACGTTCCGAGAGTTTATTTTGCAAATCGTTTTTCTGTTCGAGCGACTGTGTAAGCTGTTCAACCTGTTGCTTTATTTGCTCTTGTTTTTGTTTCATCTCGTCGAGAACCTGTTTCCGTTCCCAATCAGAAAGATTTTCGTTGAGCAGTTTTTGTTTCAGTTTGTCGAAATCCTTGACCAATTCCTGCGTAAGCGACGACGACTGCATAAACGACGACTCAATCTGTTTGGAATACTCTTCCTGCATTTCTTCCAACTCTTCCTGCGTAGGTATCGTAAAATTATAGGTGGCGGTCCGAGCAGATTTTCTACCGTTAACGGCATCATTATCAAACACTTCAAAATAATATTTGATTTCATCGCCTTTGGAAAATTGCGAAAAGTCGAACATATAAAAATATTGCTGGTGCGAAATTGTCGGCGAAAATTCCATTGGAATGCGTTTCGCCTCAGACTCTTTATCCTTCAGGAAATACACAAAATCAAAGGACGAGAATCCATAATCATCCTGTATCTCTCCCTTAAAGTAATACGTGAAATACTGCGAGCTATCTTGTTTTTGTTCAACCTGTATCGAAGGTCGCAAGTCTGGTATAACCGTAAACGTGTAGGAAATAATTTTTACCGTATCGAGATATTTGTTTTTTCCGACCAACGTATATGGTGTTGTCTGCATAATTCGCTGATTCAGATTGAATTGATTGTCATTTTTCACGAATGGTATCTGTTCGCCCGATTCCATCACGAAAAACAGAGAATCAGCATCCGCAGTTTCCACATTCCAAGTAATGTTTGTGCCAGCAGGAATAGTGACGTCGCCGGTATTGGTTGCATTCACATTTTCGAGATTGGTGTATAGCGGCACGTTTCCCACTATACTGAAATTCAACAATTGAGGAAGTGGAAACACTTGTAACTGAAACTGTTGCGACACCACATCTTCAGCATTAAATGAAAACGTAATCGAATTGTTGCACCCACGCAAAACGTACTCAAACGACACCGCATTTTTCTTGGTCATCAGAAAATTATTTCCGCCAATCGATATATTTACCCGTTCAGGCACAATTCGTCCCTCAACATGCATTGACACGGTAAAATCTTCGCCTTTGATAACCGACAGCGTATCATTGTCCAGAACGAAAGAGAACGGCGCCGGTTTCTCAAAAAACTCGTTGTGCTTCACAATCCGCGTCGCTCCATCAGCAATGGCGCGAGGGTAAAAAACCGACACCAGCACAATCGCACAAATCAATGCGACAAAATATTTCCAATACTGAAACAACTTCCTGAAATCTATCGCCGCCTCGAACGGAATCGGGCGAAGCGAAGCGATTTTCTGGTTAATTGCCGCAATTGCAAGGGCGTTGTCGGCCAACGACGCATCGTTGGCAAGCTCCAACGTGTTGAGCAGCGTATCTTTTATTTCGGGGAAAAACTGCGTGACAATCCGCGCCGCCTCGGTATGCGAAAGGACTTTCCCGATTTTGCACATACGGAATAGCGGTAACACAATATATTTCGCAAACGCCACAAGCGCCAATGCTATCGACGTATAAAACACAATCGTACGTACCGTTGTCGGGAAAAATGCGAAATACTCGGCACAACTGATAACCAAAAAGTAGAAAATGCCAATTAAAACGAACAATATAAGACCTTTGGCAAATTCATTTAAATAAAACCTTCGTGTGAATTTATCCAGCTCGTTGATAATGATATGGATATTGGATTTCTCCATAGGCATTATTTAGAAAGCCATTGTTCAGGATCTAACTTCTCGAGTTCTCGCCAAATCTGCAATTGAAGTACGGTTGAATTTGTTTCAGGATCAGTGTAAATCGTTCCAATTTCCTGTTTCGCCTTGACTTGTTGCCCCGGCGCTACAGTAACCGACGTAAGATTGTCATATACAGTGTAATAATTCCCGTGTTTTATCAAAACCGCCGTGTTACGACCAGGAATAAGCACTATTTTCGAAACGGTTCCGTCAAAAATTGCACGCGCCTTCGAGCCTTTCGAAGTTGCTATAGACACACCATTACTTTCAACCTCAACGTATTCCAGCGTTGGATGTTTGTGACGCCCGAAATGTTCCGTGATTTTTCCCGTAACTGTTGGCCACGGAAGTCGTCCTTTATTTTCAGCAAAATTTTTCGACACCAATTTTTCTTCTGGAGTCAACGTGCTTTCTGTAGTTGTTTTCGTGGTATTTGTCGTTTTGTTTTTTGCGGCGGCGGCCTTTTTCTTTGCCTCAAGTTCCGCCTTGATTAAATCCTCGATTTGTTTGTCGAGCTTGCGCGCAAGAGCTTGTTTCTGAGCAAGTTTCTTTTGCAGTTCGCTCTGCTTTGCGCTCAATTTCTTAATGGTGATATCCTCTTGATATTTATCCTGTTCCAACTTCCGCGCTTCCGACTGCTTTTCACCAATCAAATTTTTCTTTTTAGTGAGCAGGTTCTCCAATTCGTATTTTCGCACGCCAAGGCTATCCTGCAAAGATTTGATGCGCTCCGACTGCTGAATCATGTAATCCGAATAATATTGCAGATATTTCAATCGGTTGAAGGCTTGATTGAAATCGTCGGCGGAAAGCACGAAAATCAATTGTTCATATTGGGAATGAACTTTATACAGCACAAACAGCGTTTGATTGTACTCCTTCTGAACCTCTTCCAACTGGGATGTCAACGTGTGGATTTGTGCATTTGTCGCAAAAATATCCTGCTCGATAAATTCAATTTCCTGTTGCAGTGAATTCACGTACTTATTACGTTCGTCTATTTGTTGGCTCAACAAGGTTACACGTTCAATTGAGATGGACTTACTTTTCTCGGTCTCCTTCAGTAACTTACTTGTCCGTTCGATTTCCTTTTTTGCTTTAGCAGCCTCTGCCTGCACCTGTTTGACAGTCTTTTTTCCCTTTTGGCAAAAACCATCGAACGATGCGCAAACAATCATTGCTAACAATATGAAACAGAACCTTTTCATCAATTCTTCAATTCCATTTTTTGATATTTATCGCTTGGATTGAACGGGAACGACAAATCTTCGTTGAACAATATTTTTGAATACATCATTTCAAAATGAATCTTTTTACTTGGCATTTTCGCCTTCAAACTCAATTTTGTTGGGAACGAAATGTTTCCAAAGGTTTCAAAATCATCGTAATTAAGTTTGAATTTCATCTTATCGCTGTCGAACACATCCGCATTCTCTTCCAAAATCTCGACTTGCGAAATGCGCAGATTTTCCATAGAAATTTGCCATATCTGCAAAAGCGACACAGTATCTACTTTCTTGAATTCCTTTTTCGAGTGGGTTTGGAATATCACTTTTTTCTCTTTTTTATTGATTTCCATCGACTTAAACAAATTGAGTGTATCAATCTTACCCTGCTGGCTAATAAATAGTTCGTCCAACAGAACTGACTGAACGGTGGCGTAGTCAACCTCAACGCCTATTTGCTGCGAAAGTGATTGTAAATCAGTGGCATACTGCGTATGTTGCAATTTTGAATAAAATTTCACACTATCTTGCGTAATGATACAGCGGAGCACCTCAATATTGAGCGTTGGCATGACCGAAATCCAGATTGCGCTGTCGCGTTTTATCCGCAGGCTACCTTTTAGTTGCACAGGCAACGATTTCAACTCCTTCGAATCAACTGAAAATTTCAGAGAAACAGTTGAATAATCCCCATAGTTCTTTGTGACGCTATCGTATAAGGCAAGCATCTCCATTTGTTTCTCACTGGAAACCTTCACCATTTTCTTTGAGGAATGGCACGACACAAAGAAACAAACAGCAAGGATACTATAGAGATAAACGTATTTCATTCAATTTTTTACAAAATTATCTTTTTTTGCCCATTTTCACGTATAAATCGTCTAAAAAGCGTTCATACTCTGAATTTTCGGAATTAATTTTTATTGCCTTTTTAATATTTACGTCAGCCTCGGAAAATTTATAGAGCCTAAGATTGACGTTTGCAAGTTCGTAATAAACCGCGGAACTCGTCGGTTTCAGTTTCAGGCAATCGTAATACAGCATCGTGGCCTGCTCGTAATTTCCACGGTTTTTTTCAAGATTCGCCTCCACAAACATTTTCTCAAACTTCATCATATTTGTGTCGTGTTTCACCGAATCCTCGTGGGTTTTCAGTTTCTGCGAAAAACACAACACGGACGACAGAAGAAACATGAATAGCAGAAAAACTTGTAAAACCGTGCGTCTCATACCTTTATTTTTCATAAAGAGGAGATGCAACCAAATGCATCTCCTTATTTATCCAAGCAAAAATTTATTTTGCAAGCGCTTGTTCTATATCGGAAATAATATCGTCGGCATTTTCGATACCTACCGAGAAACGAATCAAATCAGGACGAACGCCAGCGGCAATCAACTGCTCATCGGTCAACTGACGGTGTGTATGACTTGCTGGATGAAGCACACACGTGCGGGCATCGGCAACGTGCGTTACAATACAAGCCAACTGCAAATTATCCATAAAACGGATGGCACGGGCTCTATCGCCTTTCAAACCGAAGGTCACAACGCCACAAGATTGTCCGTTGGTAAATTGCTTTTGTGCCAATTCATAATATTTGCTCGATTTCAGTCCCGAATAGTTCACCCATGCAACATTATCGTTTGCTTCGAGGAATTCAGCAACTTTTTGCGCATTTTCGCAATGACGGGGCACACGAACATGCAAAGTTTCCAAACCAAGGTTCAACAAGAACGCATTTTGCGGAGCCTGAATCGAACCCAAATCGCGCATCAACTGCGCAGTTGCCTTGGTTATATATGCACCTTTTCCAAACGCCTTGCTGTAAGCCAAACCATGGTACGATGGATCTGGTTCAGTCAAGCCAGGGAATTTATCTTTATGGGCTTCCCAATCAAAATTGCCACTGTCAACAATACAACCACCAACATTAGTTGCGTGTCCGTCCATATATTTTGTAGTTGCGTGGATAACGATATCCGCACCGAATTCAAACGGACGGCAATTGATTGGCGTTGGGAACGTATTGTCAACAATCAAAGGAACCCCATGTTTGTGAGCAATCCGTGCAAATTTCTCAATATCAAGCACGCTCAAAACAGGATTTGCAATTGTTTCGCCGAACAATGCCTTTGTGTTCGGACGGAATGCTTTGGAAATCTCCTCTTCGCTTGCATCAGGGTCAACAAACGTACACTCGATGCCAAGTTTTTTCATCGTCACTGCGAACAAATTGAATGTTCCTCCGTAAATAGTCGATGATGACACGAAGTGGTCGCCAGCCTCACACACATTGAAAATCGAATAGAACGAAGCAGCCTGTCCAGAAGAAGTAAGCATAGCTGCCACACCACCTTCAAGAGCGGCAATTTTTGCAGCAACAAAATCATTTGTCGGATTCTGCAAACGAGTATAGAAATAGCCACTTGCCTTTAAATCGAACAAATCGGCCATCTGTTCCGTGCTGCTATATTTGAACGTTGTACTTTGATAAATCGGCATCACACGTGGTTCGCCATTCTTAGGCTCATATCCAGCCTGAACGCAGAGCGTTTCTATTTTTCTTTTTCCCATTTTTGTAAGAATATTCTATGTTTTCGCAAAGATAGAAAGATTTAGAAATTTCGTGCCACCTCGCCCAAATTTCTGACGAACAAAAAAGGCTCGCCTAAGCGAGCCCCCATTTTAATAATACTATTATGAGAAAATTGTTTATTTCACAAAGCGAGCAGTTCCTTCAGCAGCCTTGATGAAATAAATTCCGGCAGGAAGGTCTTTTATGTCAAGTTCTTCCTTCGCTGACTTCACTGTTTTTCCTAAGATATCGATAACCTCAATTTTTCCTTCGGAATACACCACACCGTCAACGATTTCCAACACATCTCCCTCTACAACAGATATTGCCTCTTGGTTTTGGAAATCTTCAGCTTGGTATTTAGTTGCATTACCAATAGTCAAATCCTTGATATACAAATCATAAATGTTATCATCCGCCAAACTGCTGGCCTCCTTTTCGTCGTTTATATAAATCTCGACACCAATGATTCTCGAAGTATCCAACAACAATTTCAACGATTGAGGAGCCTCGCTTGTTGGCATCTGGATTCCATTAAACCATGAGTTAGAGCCATCGGCAAGCGGACCAACATATCTATCATTGAGGATAAATCCTTCAAAAATATCATCGCCCAATTCCTCTTCAACGCCTTCGTCTTCATTGGAAGCGAACAAGATGCAAACCTCATTCCATTGTTGTGGAACCGATGGAGCGTAAATTGTACTTCTGTCCGTTGTAAATTTGTAAGAACCTGAACGCGTTGTTTTACGACCTTTAATATCCCACAAATCCACACGGATTTCCATAATCAAAGACGATACAGCCTGATATTTAAATGAAATCATACGGTTTGTTGGTTCCGAAAAATCGATGGAATATCCTTTTGCCGTACGATGGCAATCTTTTCCATCAGCCCATTGCTCGCCTGTAATCGGATTTACCAACTGCCAGTTGTCCGACTCACAAGCAGGATATGTCCAATACATCCAACTCAAACCGAATTTTTGCCAAGGTTTTGTCTTTTCATAGTGAACATTGAACACATCACCTTCGGTAGTGATTGTATATGCATTATCCGAAATACTACCTTCAGCGACTTTCATTCCATTTTCAGGAGTAAGACCTTTCAACGCTTTCACGTTCTGTGTTTGATCGTCAACTTCCCACCAACTATCATATTCGGCGTAATTAGCTTCAAATTTTTCCCAATAATCAGCAGGAATGTCGCTTGTTGACACCTGTGCCGATACTCCAAGTGCTACACAAAGAGAGGCAAGAACAGCAAAATGTTTTTTCATATTCTTTCTAATTAAAGTTCAATCCACAAATATACGCATTCTTAGTGTATTTTGTACACTAACGTATAATTATTTTTTTCACATCAACACTTGTACCATCTGACATACGTATACTATATACACCCGCATGATCCAACACAAACGTTACATTTCGCACAAACGAGCCCGATTTCACGACAGCGCCATTATTAGCGATAACAGAATATGAGATTTCATTTTCAGAGTCGGAAGTCACTGTTATCGGCTCGCCACATTTTGCCGGAACCGGCGACAATGTGTAGGCAGATTGTGCCACCGACTGAATTGCATCAGGATCCTGCGGGACATACACTTGGGAAGAATTGTTCTTAACCACAATAGTTGTATCGTTTATGTCGCCACCGTCAGCCGTTTTAATTTTTGACTTGAACTGCAATGAAATCGCATCACCTTGATAAATCAGCGTATCCATTGTGAATGTCAAAACAGAACTCATATTGTAATACACATACGAGATAGACTCTATCGGCAATTCCACGCTTTCATTACACATCATGGCAACATCTTCAATTTCAGGAAGAACATCAAGAGGAAGACTGAAATATACCGAAACAGTGTTACCCTTCTTCAAAACCGAAGATTTTGTGATTCTGCCACCCATATATTTTTCTTCCTCAACAAAACGGATATAGTTCGCATTGAAACCACCATTAAGAATACTCAGTTGCAAATCATGTTCGCCTGCAGTCAGCGGAATTGCACGATACACTTCCTTCCATGTTTTGAAATTCTTCGTAGCAGGAACGGTAAGATGGTATGTGTTGCCATCTATCACAAAATTCAAATCGCCATCGCGTTCCGAAGCATAGCGAAGATACAACGTGTACGTTGCGTCTTTTGGCACATTTATTTTGTATGTATAGATATCGTTTTCGCCAATATAGCCAAGATGTTTTCCTGAGCTCAATTCCGAATTGTCGGAGCATTCTTCAACAACAGGGTCTCCAACACGAATCCAATATTCCTCAACCTGAAGTGTTTCGTCTGGAATATTCACAACTTTCGCACCCATATCGCGCAATGAACTTTCCAAGACTTTTGAGAAGCTGTCCAACACACCATTGTGGATTGTTAAGACTTGACTATCATCAACATACGACATTGTATATTCTTTTTCATACGACATTGGTGCTTCCGTGAATATGGCAAGACGACGACGGCTCTTATCGTATTTTGTGGTGTATTCCATTGTTACACCTTCGTTATCAGTAATGGTGAAACCTACTTTGTCGTAATCTGTTGTCGGGAGCATATTCGTATTGAAATATACGTAAATCGTATAGTTGTCGAATATTGTCATTGAATCAATTTCAGGAGCGAAGTTTGCGCCACCCGCCAAATTCATTGTGAAACCAGAAAGCGACGTGCCGTCTTTTGCGACAACAACCTCGTTATTTGCCGATTTCAAGACCGTACTTTTATACTTAAACAAACGAGTTAATGGATAAATGTATAGTTCATTGGCAGATTCATCCGACACAACAATTTCCTTGACACCAAGTTCCTCGTCGTCCTGCATTATTGAAAATCCATCATTTGCGGCAGAAGATATTTCCTTGGAAACCAACAACTTAATATAACGTCCCAACACGTCAACTTCGCCAGATACTGCACGGACTGGAGCTAATTCTTGTTCGTTGAACACATACACCGTGTCGAAACTTGCGATTGGATACCCATAATCGCCAATCACATTCGTACCAAGATATGAAACCAAAATCTGCTCATTGCTTGGTGAAATTGCCTGCGAAAGTTTCAGCACTGCACTTTTACCATCTACTGTAACGCCTGTAACAGCATTTGCCTCACCATCAACCGAAACCGTAAATTCTTGGGCTGCAGCAGTTCCCGACGTTAATGAAAGGTCACCATTGAATGAGAGAACAATTTCGTCAGCATTCGGATCAACAACTTTTGCCTTCACAAGTTTTGACTGCGGAACAGCTTCCAATATAATATGTACGGCAGAATACGTAGGAACATCGTAATCAAACGAAGAATTTTCTATACCAGAGATTGTTTCCAACTGTATGATATCCGAAGTTGCCTGTCCAAATCCGTACACAACACCTTTTTCGTAGATACCGTTTGCTATATTGATTTTTGTTTTTTGTACCGTGTTTGTTTTGTTTACAATAATAATGTGCAAGTTCTTATTGTCGTCCAACGAAGCGAAACTTGACAATGAAACCGTATCGCTTTGCATAGCATAAACCGATGTATTTCCGAACTTAGAGCCATTGCCGTCATAGTTCAAATACAGATTATACGCCGAAATAGAATATGTTTTAAACACATCCCATTTACATGCAAGGTACACATCCTCGCGACCAAGAACGCCAAGAACATCAACAAGGCTCAAACCACCTGACCAATGGTCTTCAGCATCATATTCAAACTCCGTGAAAGCGATCTTTGTTCCTGGATAAAAGTTCTCAACGGATTTTTTAATCTTTTGGATAATTGCCTTACCACCTTGTATATCAACATACGAACGTTGTCCATCGGCTCCATAATATTGGTATTTACTATCCCACAACGCACGTGGAGCTTGAAGGCGGGCTTCAATCATATCTTCCGCAATCAATTCTGCCGGAGAAGCAACATTGTCGAGGTCAACCACACGTTTCTTTGTCTTTTTACCGTATGATTCAGGATACCAGTGGAATGCGATAGCATCAATCGGACGGATACCTGTTTCTTCCTCCACTTTACGCAATGTATCCAAATAATAGTCAACAAACCAAGCATACGTGTTCGTGTAACCTTCACGGCGGCTCAAATTATAAATAGTCTTCCATTCCTGATTATCCATACCCCAGTGATAGGCATCAGTCCAACCGAAAAACATCGGGCCGTAAATGTCGGCACCAGGGGCTTCCCGACGGATTACTTTCGACAATTCCACCGTTTTTTCTATCAATTCTTTAGGAGTGGTTTTTTGAGGGTGAAGACGAGCGTGTGTTTGATTCCACAAATATGGCTCATTATCAATTGCATACGCTGAAACGCCACCATCACCAGCACGACCAAGTTTTGCCGACAGATAATGTACAAGTTCATCGATATACACCACATCGTCGTTTGGATCCGGAGTTAACGTATATGGTCCATCTTTGTGGAATGATATAGCCTTCCAACGATTACTCGGAGCAGCCTGATCTTCCGAAACAGCACCATTTTTATCGGCAGCCACATATCCCGCAGCCTGCAACGAAACCAGATTGTACTGGCCTTTGCTGTCGGCATCTTTTGTCGCATTCAAAATTGGAAGAGCTGGAACCGTGCTTCCTGAATAATCATAAAAATTATCGGATGTGAAATTCGCATCGTTACCACCATTCGAGGCATTATTTTCCCAGTTGTAGCTGGTACTTCTGTTTCCTCCCCAACGGGCAGCCGTAGCGCCTTCGTACGATTCGTTCGTTCCGTAGATATACGGGCTGATGCTGTGAACGTTTGACTTCACATCGATTTCAATTGTTTTTTGCGAAAATCCCACCATTGGAACTATGGTTACAATCGCAAATAGTTCTTTTGTCAATCTTTTCATATATAATTGTGATTTGTTCTTGCGAACGGTTTATACCTATCCCTTATCTGTTTTGAACGGGCTATCGGTTGTTATGGTACCGTCAGCCAATTCATAATATATTTTCCCATCAACGGAATATACAAGAGGAATACCCTTCTTCCTGTTCTCTTCCTGAGCTTTTCGAACCGCTTGGTTACCAATCGATTCTATCTCGAAGCCTTTCAAGTATAAATTCAAGTCTGAAAACTTTTTTACTTCCATACCAAATACATTAACTACTCGAGAATCAAAATTGACATTTTTCAAAATTGCCACTTTTGACCAATGCAAATATATTATTTTTTTTCAAAAAATAGAGGGTGTTGATAAGTTATTAGACGAAGCGATAAAGCCATTGATTTTCAACAAGATAAAAGTAAGCTCGGATTTCAACAAATCAGAATTTCGACATAAATTTGTAGAAATAATCCTTATTTTCAATGGAGAACTGATTTTTCATCCCTAATGCGATAGGAATAAATTTGTTTTCAGAGTTATAGACCAAAAACCATTTATCGGCTTCATTTTTATAATTGTTCCAAAAATTCTCCTTGCTCCTGTAATATCGTCGAATCACATCGCGGTCAGGAACAAAGTGGCCGCCTTTGAGAACCCGCTCCTTGATACGTTCAATGCACACCTCGGGAGAATACAAAAAAACATACACCAAAGTGACTTCGTAGCCTTCCTTGTGGAAATCATCCATCATCTTGGTAAGGTACGTACCCGAAAGCGTGCTTTCAATGAGAACGCTTTCCCCACGTTTTTTATATTCCTCAAGTTGCTTGAAAAAGATTTTTCCCGCGCTTACGCTCACTTTGCTCATATTCACGGGGTCAATCGTCTTGGCAATCTCGTCGGCATTAAGACACGCCATAGGATGCAGCTCTATATAGCTCTGCGTAAACGTTGTTTTTCCCGAACCATTTGGTCCGCCTATGATTACTAATTCTTTTGTATCTGCCATACCAACGGGTTTTCATTACAAAGATAGGAAACTTGGCGCAGAGGTTACACAATTTTCGAAAAAAGTAGAATCGAAACACATTATTTTAGCCGTTTGGGAAGTTTTTTATACACCTCGTCATAGGCGTGGTCGACCAAAGAGCGAATGAGTTTATCGTCGGCATCTTGATTGAACCAGATTTGATTCCAAAATTTCTTATTCCAATGGAAGGCGCCTTCAATACTGCCATACTGTTCCCTGAGTTCGATGGCTTTTTCTGGATCGCACTTCATCGTGGCAAGGTCGGGATTGTCCATCGCAACGCACGCGAATATTTTCCCGTGGAGCCGAAACACTAAAACATTTTCATCGAACGGCATATCCTCGGTCACGTTTGGCAACGAAAGGCAATATTCTCTAAATTCTTCAATATTCATACTGATTGTTTTCCACAAAAATAAGAAAAATGCCGTCAAATCTCACCATTTCCCGTCCTACTTTGCATTGTTACTGCAACAATTATAACTGCAATCCAACTGATTCCGAAGGCAAAAAATAATTTTCTGGAACAAAAATTTTGTAAATCGAAAAATATTACTACTTTTGCCTCACCAAATCGGAGTGGTAGCTCAGTCGGTAGAGCACAGGACTGAAAATCCTGGCGTCGGCGGTTCGATCCCGCCCCTCTCCACGGAAGAGGATGATTTTTGAGTCATCCTCTTTTTTTATGCAATTAATCCACAAAAATTCGTTTACTTTGTATCAATAGTTTTTCGATGAAACGGATTTTTCTTGTTTTGGTTCTGCTGCCTGTCTCCATTTTCGCGCAAATTGGTGGCAGCTCAACGTATGAATTCGTCACACTTCCCTATTCCGCCGCAGAAAACGCATTCGGCGGAAACGTGATAACACGGACCGAGACAAATCTCCCGTTTGCCTTAAAAAACCCGTCACTGCTTGATTCTTCCTATAATAATGAAATTGTGGGGAATTGGGGAATGATTCATTTAAAAGAAACGGGCATTGGACTTGGCACAATAGGCTATGCCCACGCGCTGTCGCACGGCCTTACGCTACAAGGCGGTATTCATTTCCTGAATTACGGCGTGTTTGAAGGATACGACGAATCGGGAAATCCCATAAACAACTTTGTTCCATCGGAATACGAGATTATTTCGGGTGTTTCGTATCAACTTAAAGACAATATTTTTGTTGGCGCAAACCTAAAACCAATCCTTTCATACTTAGAAAGTTACACAAGTTACGGGCTATTGTTCGACGCAGGAATTTCATACCGTCTCGAACGGTCATGCTTTTCCATAGCCGCCAGAAACGTTGGCTGGAGTTTAAAACCTTACACAAAAGGCAACAGAGAAGCCGTTCCCTACAGCATCGATTTAGGAATGACACAAAAACTGGAACACGCGCCCATTCGATTCAATTTCACTTACGAAGACCTTCAGCACTTCGACATTTCGGAACCAAAAGCAAAGAAAACCTCTTCAAATAATAGCATTTATGAAGAAAACGAAGAACGGGAATTTGTGACATTCGGGAAAAAATTCATCAAACATTTTACTGTTTCCACCGAGATTTTCTTAGGAAAACACATCACTGTGATTGGCGGCTACAACTACCGAAAATCCGAAGAACTCTCATTCGGGAGTTCAAAACAGGGAGCCGGCATCAGCGCAGGATTCATTCTGACATTTTCGAGATTCAACATTTCGTATGGCTGGGCAAAGCAACAGGTTGCCGGCGGACGGAATTTCTTCACTCTCGGACTCAACGCGGAAACAATCTATTCCGCATATCAAACACAAGCACAAAAACGTAAATCTACGAACTTATGATAATTGCAATCGACGGACATTCATCGTGCGGGAAAAGCACAATCGCAAAAGCCTTGGCAAAACGGCTTGGTTACACGTATGTTGACACTGGTGCGATGTACCGCGCCGTAACTCTCTTTTGTCAACAAAATAAATTCATCCAAAACGGCATAGTCAACGAAGATGCTTTGAAACAACATATTGGTGAAATCAATATAAGTTTTGCTTTAAATAAAGACACGCAACAACAAGATACATATCTAAATGGCGTAAACGTTGAAAAGCAAATTCGGAGCATGGAAGTTGCCCACGATGTAAGCATGGTGAGCAAAATTGGATTTGTTCGGAAAGCGATGGTTGAAAAGCAACAAAAATATGGTGAAAGCGCTGATGTGGTAATGGATGGCCGCGATATAGGAACAGTAGTTTTCCCCAACGCCGACTACAAATTTTTTGTAACCGCCTCACCCGAAGTCCGTGCGCAACGCCGCTACGACGAACTTATGTCAAAGGAAGGACACGCCAACTACGATGAGATTCTGGAAAACTTAAAACAGCGTGATTTCATTGACACCACACGTGCGGAAAGTCCACTGCGACAAGCCGACGATGCAATTTTAGTCGATACAAGTGAAATGACCAGAGAAGGACAATTAGAATGGATTCTAAGCAAAATACAACAATAGAAATCGACTCTAAATCAGGATTTTGCTTCGGGGTAATTAACGCAATACATCAAGCGGAAAATGCTCTCGAAGAAACAGATTCATTGTATTGTCTTGGCGACATTGTCCACAACGGTGCGGAAGTTTCCCGTTTGAACGCAAAAGGCTTAATCACAATATCTTACGACCAATTCAAAAACTTGCACGACAGCACTGTTTTGCTCCGTGCGCACGGCGAGCCTCCCGAAACCTACGAAATTGCACGGCAAAACAACATCACCATTATCGATGCGACATGCCCGGTGGTGCTTGCGTTGCAAAAAAAGATAAAAACAGCGTATAAAGAAGCACAGAAAAAAAACGGGCAAGTGCTTATTTTCGGCAAACCTGGACATGCTGAAGTTATTGGTTTGTTAGGGCAAACTGATAATTCTGCCATAGTAATCAACAAAATCGAAGACCTTGAGACAGTGGATTTTACACGTCCGATTGTATTGTTTTCCCAAACAACGCAAAACATCCACGACCTAAAAATCATTCAGGAAGAAATTGCCCGCCGTGCAAGTGCCGTCGGGAACAATGACTTTGTTTGCCACGACACCATTTGTCGCCGCGTGGCAAACCGCGAAGCCGACTTGATACAATTTGCCCAAAAATTCGACACCATCATTTTTGTGAGTGGCAAAAAAAGTTCCAACGGAAAAGTACTCTACGATATTTGTAAGAAAATCAACGGAAACACACACTTTGTGTCAAATCTTGCCGACTTAACAGAAATCAATTTTACGCCACAAAAATCTGTGGGTATTTGCGGAGCGACCTCAACACCTAAATGGTTAATGGAAGACATAGCACATAAAATACACGAAATCATAGTATTACATTCCAAAAACGAAAGCAATTCCACAAAATAATTTTAGAACTTGTTAAGAAAAAAGATTTCGTGCAGTGCGGAGATTTCGTGATTCTTTTAATTTTGTAGAAATACATTTTTAAAAATGAAACTGATTTCGTATAACGTGAATGGCATTCGTGCCGCAATGAACAAGGGTTTTATGGAGTGGCTCGAAACCGAGATGCCCGATGTGATTCATATTCAGGAAACTAAGGCTATGCAGGAACAAGTCGATGTGGATATGTTGCGCATGTTCGGTTATGAAATTCATTGGTTTGCGGCAGAACGCAAGGGATATAGCGGCGTGGCAACGTTTACCAAGTTGAAACCGAGGAATGTGGTGAAAGGCATTGGCAACGATTTCTTCGACAGCGAAGGTCGGTTTCTTCGCCTTGATTTTGAAGACTTTACGCTAATCAATTCATATTTTCCTTCTGGAACTTCGGGCGATGTCCGTCAGGAGAAGAAGGAGGAATATCTTGAGTTGGTGCTGAATTACACGAACGAGTTGCGAAAGACACACCCGAACATTATCGTGTCGGGCGACTACAACATTTGTCATAAGCCAATCGACATAAACCACCCTGAAAAACACGAAGATGTTTCGGGATTTTTACCAAACGAACGCGAATGGATGGACAGATTTGTGGCGAGCGGTTTTGTTGACAGTTTCCGTGAATTCAACACGCAGCCCGAACAATATTCGTGGTGGAGTTACCGAGGTGGCTGCAAGCCGAAAAATCTTGGCTGGCGCATCGATTATCACATGGTGAGCACCGATTTGGCAAAGAAGATGAAAAATGCATGGATTCAGCCAGAACTGAATTTCTCTGACCATTGTCCGGTATTTGTGGAATTTTAATTTTTGTAAAATAATACACCTGAAATGAAAAAGCCAATTGATTTCAAAATTGAATTAAACGAAAACTCGGCAATAGTTTCTCATTTTTTACAAAATGAAAAAACTAAATATGCTACACCCTTTGAAGAAGCAGCTTTGCAAATATTGAAGATAAAAAAATCGTCAAAAAAAATTCAATTTGCAGACCCTTCTGTATCTTATGGACTATTTCCTGAATTGTTTTCAGTTCCCTTTCCTGCACCGCAAAATCCCAAATTTACATTTATAGATTTATTTGCTGGAATTGGAGGATTTCGTATAGCAATGCAAAATTTAGGAGGGAAATGTGTGTATTCTTCTGAATGGGATGTACAAGCACAAAAAACATATCTTGCTAATTTTGGAGAAGTTCCATTTGGTGACATAACCAAAGAGTCTACAAAACAATTTATACCTGATAATTTTGATGTACTTTGTGCTGGATTTCCTTGTCAAGCATTTTCATTGGCGGGGAAGAAAAAAGGTTTTGAGGAAACACGAGGCACCTTATTTTTTGATGTTGCTGAAATAATAAAACGTAAACGACCAAAAGCTTTTTTTTTGGAAAATGTTAAAGGTTTGAAAATTCATGATAAAGGGAAAACTCTTGAAACGATATTGAATGTTTTACGTAATGATTTGGATTATTATGTGCCAGAGCCAGAAATTGTTAATGCAATGAATTTTGGTGTCCCACAACATAGAGAAAGAATTTATATTGTTGGTTTTAGAAAAGATCAAAACATAGAAAAGTTTACTTACCCTAAACCAACGGATACAACTAAAAGATTTATAGACATAAGAGAAGAAAAAGAAGTTTCTGTAAAGTATTACCTATCAACACAATATCAGCAAACTCTATACAATCATAAAAAAAGGCATGAAAGCAAAGGAAATGGTTTTGGATTTGAAATAATACCTGACAATGGTGTAGCGAATGCTATTGTTGTTGGTGGGATGGGGCGCGAACGTAACATAGTCATAGACAAACGATTAACAAATTTTACCCCTGTTACAAAAATAAAAGGTGAGGTAAATCACGATGGATGGAGAAGAATGACACCAAGAGAATGGGCAAGATTGCAAGGATTTCCCGATGATTTTATTATCGCTGTTGCTGATGCGTCAGCCTATAAACAATTTGGAAATTCAGTTGCGGTTCCTGCAATTCAAGCAACAGCAGAACAAATTATAAATAGAATAATAACAAAATCAAATAACAAATCGTATGTCAGAATTAGTAAAACGGCAAATCGCTAAAAAGGAAAATGAAACAACAATATTGTTTGATTCTTTAATACCAAATCAAACATTTCTTACTGTGAATTATAAGTCACCGGAGGATTACATAAAACAATATTGGGAAGCTCTACAGAAGGCAGATAAACCTACTCTTCGTGGAAATATATTTGAGTATATAATATATACATTGTTATATCGAGAAGGTATAACGCCATTTTATACACAAGCAAAGGTTGCTTTTGTCCCTAATGTGAACTTTGACACTTTATTATATTGTCAAGCAACGCCAGTAAGTTTATCTCTTAAAACAAGTTTACGTGAGCGATACAAACAAGCTGACTTAGAGGCTATTGCTCTTAAATATGTACATAGAAAATCTAAATGCTATCTATTGACTATGGATTCAACAGAGGCAAAAGTTCAAAAAGCGAAGATTTTAAGTGGAGATATTATTGGTTTAGATGAAATTATTGACTGTAACACAAACGATATTAACACTTTAGTTGACGAACTTAAAAAGATGCAATTCACAACTTCCCAGAAAATAGATGTAGTAGAAGGAAATTTAGTAAAGTAATGATGAAACGAGTATTTCTACTTTTAATAGTATTCAGCATAAGCGAAATAGGATTTGCGCAATCCGTTAAGGAAGAATTGTATGCCAACCACAACAAAATGGGCGACAATCATTTTGCATATCAAGCACCTACGGAAAAACTGACTCCTGCACCGAAGGGCTACAAACCTGTGTATATCAGCCATTACGGCCGTCACGGCTCGCGGTATCATTGGAGTGCCGACGATTACAAATATTTTAACGATTTGTTCAAAAAGGCGGATTCTGCCGGTGTGCTGACGGATTTTGGCAAATCGGTTGCCGACAGGGCATATCGCCTGTATGACGACGCATATCTCCGCGCAGGCGATTTAACGCAGACGGGACGGCGACAGCACGCTGCTATTGCAGAACGAATGGTGAAAAATTATCCCGAAATCTTTCAGGGGAAAGCCCAAATTGACGTGAGCATTTCTACCTCGCAACGATGCATTATGAGTATGGATGCTTTTTGCTCGCAGCTGAAGGCAATGCGCCCCGATGTGAACATTACCGCCGAGTCAAGCAAACGGCTGATGTACTTTATTTGTAACGATTCGTGGGACACTATCTGCCGTGTGATGGACGACACTTTGTGGTCGAATCCGTATTCCGCCTTTCATTCAAAATATGTGCACCCCGAACGGATGATGAAATCGTTATTCACTGATTCAGTGTATGTTGCACAACATATCAATGCTGTTGAATTTATGCGGAAACTGCACGAAGTTCATAGTACGATGCAGGGAATCGACGATTTGGACTTTGATTTTGACGACGTGTTTACCGCCGATGAATTGTATGGCTGCTGGCTGGTGCAAAATGCGTGGTGGTATGGTGCCTACGGCAATTGCCCGTTGACACGGAACAGGGGAATGTTGTTCGCCAAAAATTTGTTGATGAATTTTCTTGACGAAGCCGACAAGGCGTTGGACGGTAACGGTGTGAATGCCACGCTTCGTTTTGGCCACGATACGGGATTGTTGCCGCTTTGTTGCTTGATGCAGTTGGAAGGTTGCAATGTCAAGACTACTGACTTTGAATATCTGAGCACGGTGTGGTGCGATTTCAAGATAATTCCTATGGGGGCAAATCTTCAAGTCGTGTTTTACAAGTCGAAGAAATCCGACGTGGTTTTGGTGAAGTTCCTGCTGAACGAAAAAGAGGTGGATTTACCTATTCATAGCGACGTTGCACCATATTACAAGTGGAACGACGTGGAACAGTTTTATCGTAACATAGCAAACCAATAACGTGGCGAGTAAGAAACTGCATATCATTTACGAAGACAAATGGCTTGTCGTGATTGAAAAGCCGTCGGGATTGCTGTCGGTGAACCATCCCACGGCAAAGGAAGAAAATGCGTGGCATTTGGTTCGGGAGTACGTAAAGCGGAAAAATCCCCGTGGCGATGCGTTCGTATGCCACCGACTTGACCAATTCACGTCGGGAATACTGATGTTTGCCAAAGACGAAGGCATCCAGCATTTGTTGCGTGACAATTGGAACGATTACATTTTAGACCGACGGTATGTGGCTGTGACAGAGGTTGTTCCTAACCCGAAAAAAGCGGAAATCCGTTCGTATCTTACCGAAAATTCAGCAATGTTTGTCCATTCCACCCGAAATACGGAGATTGGAAAATTAGCGATTACCCGTTTTAAGGTTGTTGCCGAAAATAAGAATATGGCGATGCTTGACGTTCAGATACTTACAGGACGGAAAAATCAGATTCGCGTGCATTTGTCGGAACATGGCTGGCCTATTGCAGGTGATAAGAAATATGGAGCAAAAACCTCTCCCGAAAAACGTCTGATGCTCCACAACAACCGCTTAGTTATTGTTCATCCCGTAACGCACGAGCAGCTGATTTTTGAATCACCAGTGCCAAATTGTTTCTTGAAATATTTTGAAGGGAAATAAAATCCCCGTCCTATGGTGGTAGAACGGGAAATTGGAAATATTGTAATTGTAATGTTACTCTTTGTTTTTTAATTGTTCTTCTACAAATTTTGTTATTTCAATAATTCTTTTTGAATATCTTTCTATTGTGTTAGTGTCTAAGTTTTCAATTTCGCTTGCAAATGTGTCTATAAAGCGGTATTTTCCGTCTCTAACATAATCAAAATATATTTGGGCACAACTATTTGCCGAATATATAGAGGGTGAAAACTGGTCTTTTAATTTTATATAAATATATCTTCTTTTCTCAGTATTCAAAAGATTTAACCAAATTTGTACACAATATTCTCCTCGTTCTGTATTTAAACGGGCAAAACGTATAAAGTTCCTGCTATTACCATTTTGAGATAGAATAATCTCAAATCCATTATTGAAATCATTAGTATCTTTATATTTTTGAACAACCTCTTTTATTCGATTTTCAAAGTATATAATTTTTTCGTTTGATAATGAATGTTTTTCTTTCACTTGCTCAACAACTTCTAATTCGTCAAAATTTTTAATTGTTGTAGACCAATTCTCAGCTTCCTTTTCAGGATATAATTCTTGCCTAAATTGCTCTTGAATTGTAAAAAGGTTTTCAAGAATATTTTTGTTAGACGTTTTTTCGTCAATAGCACGTATAATATTCGTAACACTCTCACTGATTGTGTTTATACGATCTTTTCGTGTGTGCATGGATATTTGTGCTACTTTAAATTGTAACTCTAATTTTTCACTATTACTTATATTGTTGTCTTTCACTACATTATACAATTCATTAAGAAACTCTTTATAAATAGCAAGTTTTTCCTCAAACACTTTTGCGTTACGTTCTTTTTCCTCTTCTTTATCGCTTTGACCGTTCAACAAAAGCAATGTAATTACAGCCGTAACTATCGTACCAATTATGACACATGAAGATTGAAACCACAAATCTTTTTGAGAAAATAAATCAGTAGCGACAAGTAAAAATACAAATAAGGCAATGTTTACAAATGATAGTGTTATTGCTATAACTATGGTAGATAAATTTCTTTTCATTTTTTCATTCAATTAAATTAACCTTTGATTTTTAAACTCGAACCATAGTTTGAAAAGCAGAAAACTGTTTACGCATATAATCAGCAACTTTTTCCAAATTTGATTTGAATTTATCAGTGGCAAGTTTATGAAGAAAAATAAAAACGGAAGTAAAACTGTGGCTAACACTCCAGGTTCTTGAAGAAGGGTGGCAAACATTTACAATAGGTATTCCGTAAAGTTGTCCAATTAAATAATTTACATTTTCAAAAACTTGCAAATATGAAATGGTTGTTTGGTCTGTCATATTTGATTTAATCTTTTCTAATGCCCCATTCCCAAGCAATACAATACGTTGTGGTTTTACAATTTTTATCAACTCTATGGTACTAATTACTCCTGCTTGCATAAGTTCTTTGGGTAAATCTTTAGATCCTTGAGGAGAAACGAATGGGGAAAGATTCGTCCATATTGTTTTTTCATCAGAATCAATACTATCAGAGGTATAAGTGTTACCATATCCCAAAAAGAAACGAGCATCAGGTAAAAATCTCGAATCCTTACCCCAAGCTGGGTGTATAGAACCATCTTTCAGGAAACGGTCGTTCCAAGTTGGATTTCCATTTAAATATTCTTCGCATGTTAACACTTTACCATTAGGATAGATTGCACCCCCCTTTGGATTTATACCTACAACCATTAGTTCAACATCCTCACCAACGGCAGATAACGGTGATTGTGTATAATATGAGGTTTCATATTTTTGGGAAAGTTCATTGAATTTTTTTACATTTTTTTCAGCCCAATCTACAATTTCTTTTTGCATGACTATTACATTTTAAAATTAAACTATCATTTATTTTGCATACTTATTTTACATCTTTAACAAGACGGACGGAAAAACCAGCAGCACAAAGAGTCGAATACACAGCAGCATCTCCTTGATAACTATAAGCCCAGTTATCCTGATCTACTGTTCCCGTCCAATACCATATAGACATTCCTTTTCCTCCGTAGTCTTTCCAGTCAATCATACCCGCACAAGGAAAGAATATCGCACCATTTCCTTCCATCTTACTCCATTCCTCATCTGAATAAATGTTATCTGGATCATTATAGGAGGGGTTCTTCGACCTAAACGTTAAGCCTTTGGGTAAAATCCAGTTGTCCGGCAAAATTATCTCTCCAGCAATACCATTCACTATACCGTACCCTCTTAAATAATCATGATCTTTCCTACAAATTAAAATATAAAGAAGTTCTTCTTTTGTAAACGTGCGCCACAATCCTGGCTTATTACCGCCGTTTGATATAGAGTTATATACCCCCCAATCGTATTTTGTACCGACAATATCAGTACCAATAGCATCATAGAGGTTATAGTAATCCTCTCTCCAATAAGGATATTTCCCATTATAGCCACTACATCCCCAACTAAACAAATCTATCCAGCCACTATATGTGGAAGATCTATTACAATTGTCTTCTCCTATAACATCGTATTGATTTTCGGCAAAACGCCACGTTTTTGTGCTTGCTTGATACTGTAAATTCCCTTTAGAAAAATAAACCTTCTTTGTCTCAGAAACAGAAAATTCAGCCAATATAGCACCGTCAACAATATTAACAAGAGGTTGGAAAAGAGTAGTAAAAGAGAGTATTTCACCGTATGAGATAACATTGCCATCTAACGTAACGTATGGGCAATAGAAATACGTAGTTTCATCGTCCAAACCATTGGCGGTAAAGTTGAAACTCTCTGAATTAGCGACTAATTTGTCGCCATTTTCAATCAACTCAGTTTTTGACTTGCCAATATAAAAACCTCTTTCTGTAATAGTCTTGTTTTTCTCATTAAAAATTTCAGCAGAAAGTTTTGCCGAGGTTGCTGCAACATCAGAAACCGTTGCGGTAACAGAAACAAACGAGAAGTTAATCGTAGAGGAACCATCTTCTATATTCGCATTTATTGTTTGCACATCGTTTTGCCCGTTATAATAGCCAGTAAATTGGAGTTTATCGCCATTGTGGAATTTTATTTTGTCCTTCCACGATTTCAAAATATTGTTGCAGTTCAATGTCGTTTCAATTTTTTCTATTTGTGCAACACCATCGCCAGAAAGTACAACTTTAAGTGAAGCAGAACGTGTTCCGTCGTTTGCAACCAACACGTAAGTTCCTGTCGGAGCGGAAACGGAAAATTCATGCGGTCCAATATTCAAATCACTTGCGTATTCTGTGATTTTTATTCCCGAAATGTTATATAAAACCAATCGCAGTTTTGCGGCACGATTCATTGAAACGCTTACTTTTGACTGCGCATTGAGCCAAAGAAAATCTTGCTCCGAAATATGCTCAACGGCAGTATTTGCATTAATCAATAGGGCAATAATAGTAACTTCATAATCTTCTTTGTACACCATCTTATTTTCGTTCGAAGAAAGATTCTCAACAAATACACTGTCGGGAGTAATAATTTTTTGTTCTTGTATCTTTCCCGAAAAACTATATTTCACATTTTTCTGCGAAATCGCTTGCATAGCACAAAGCGACAAAAACATAATCATACATATTTTTTTCATAACTCAATCCCTAAATCCGTGCCGGGAGCAACCTTTAAATTTTCCACAAACATATTTTCGTGGTATGCCAAAACAAGGCACACCTTTGATTTTCTTGACTCCAAATAAATTTGATAAAAATAAAAAAGCGTGGAGTCCTTATCTGTTACTTGCTCCACGTTTAGAGGCTCTCGCATTGCCCATCCTATTAGAACAAGCAACGTAGAACCCACGCCGATATGAATGTAGTACAAGAGTACTATCAATACCATATCAACATAGCCATCTACCGTTGCTTTGAACCTAATAGGATTTTCGAAACTTGCGAGATTTCTAAACGTCCAGTCAAAGCGTTAGATAAACGCCATTTTATTTTTGTTTTCCTCATGAATAATCCCACAAGGAAACCCTTTCCCAAAAATAGTCTTTTTTTACGGAAATAACTTATATGTGGTTGAATTTTTCAAAAGGAATCAAAATTTCCAAAATCAATGTGATGAGTTGACGGAATTTGAAATGAGTCTTGTGATAACCCTTTCGTATTTATTGAGCTATTATTTTTTCAAACGTTGAAACATCCACAATGTTACAAGATTCTATCTTCTGTAAAACAAGTAAGTCAGCATCGCCAGTAACTAAGAAATCTGCATGGGATTCTCTTGCAAGTGAAAGTAGGTAATCGTCTGCTTCGTCCCTACATATTTTTTCAATTTGCTTTAATTCAAATGATTCACCAATAATTCTCATAAATTCTATGAGCGATTCCACATCTGTTTGATTGAAGTATTTTGCAAACTTGGGGCGGCAAGTTACGTCCTTTAATTCAGCAAGTAGTTCATCACAAATTATTAGAATTACTCGTTCTTTGCTCAACAAATCCACGAGTTTTGCCAAACGACGTCCAATCAAGAAACTAATCCAGCAATTATTATCAACAACAACACGTATTGTATTATTTTTTGGCATATCGTTCTTGTCTTACGGCTTTCACTTCTGCCAAAATATCTTCTTCCGAAAGTTCATCAGTTTTGAATGTATCCAAAAAATGGGTTAATTCTGTATGTATATTAGAACGTGTCAGCGCCTTGCCAATTCTCAGTTGAGAACGTACTGGCATTTGCTGTAAAAGTAAAAGCATCTGATTGTAACTGATGTTGATTGTAGCATTCATAAAACACACTTTTTGCAAATATATAAAAATCCACAGAAAAATCAAGAATATGAAAAACATTGACGTTGCCTTTCAAGGGCAAAATGTTTGAATCAAAATTCCCGAAATCAAACAGCTAATCATCAAAAACATAATATTTGGGGAATTAACTCTCTAAATTGGATCAGTTTTCCAAAAAAAGTCAGATTTCCTCTCATATAAAATTTGTTGTCATTGGCTATCGTATTCTTTTTTTCGCAAATATGGGAAAAACGTAACAATCTCGTATCTTTGCCGTGGTTTGTTGTATTACTATGATGACAACTGTTTTTTTATATATAATCCTTTGGCTAACAATATATTGCACTTCGCTTCTAACATATTTTTGTTGTAGTCAGGGTTTGGTGTGGAAAACAAAACGGCAACAAATCATTCGATACTTTCACACAAGTTTTTTGGCAGTCTTGCCCCTGGCAATAATGCAAGTAAATGTGTTTTCGCCGAATTTGATACCTGTGTGGGTTATTTTTTTGTTGTGGACAATAACCTTTCCCCTACTCGAATTTCTCACCAATCGGAAGTCGTCAATCGAAATCAACAATGTGTATGACATAGCGTTTGCCATTAATCTGATAGGAATCTTAGGTACTCTGGCAATTGTGTTTTCGTGGATTCCGGGCGTGCTGGGAACTGCGCTTCGTGTTATTTTTGGGTTTGCGGAATTTGTGCTTGTTATGGTGCCATTGTTCCAAATTAGTTACTACGTGCTATACAAGGTTTCGCTTGATTCAAACGGAATGCAGATTCTCCAAGAGACTCATTACAACGAAGTTATAGAATACGTGAAAGCGTTCCCTGTGTGGAAATCGGTGCTGATTGTGCTTGTCTGCGTGGGAATGTTCGATAGTTGTATCACGGCAAATTATTTTTCAGAAATGTCCATTCCGCAAGGATGGCAAATCGCTGTGGCAGTTGCTGTTGCGGCAGTTTCAGCATATCTGGTGGTAAAACGGAACGGGGTGTTTTCCCGTGTGGGCATTGTGCAATTATATGGACTTGTTGCGGAATATTGCCGAAACAATGCCACATACACCGAATCAACGTGTGAACGGTTGCAGCATATTCAAATAAATCCTCTCGGAGAAAAATCCGACAAGCCTTCAACTATCCTTATGGTTATTGGCGAATCGGCTTCGAGGGACTATATGAGCGCATTTTCCCCATGCGAACACGACACAACGCCGTGGATTCGTGAATGTAGGAACGACGACCAACATTTTATCTTTTTCGACAACACTTATTCCTGTGGCGTACAGACAGTTCCAGCATTGGAGCGTGCGCTGACAGAGAAAAACCAATACAACGACAAGGAATTTTTTGAATCCTGCTCTGTTGTTGACATTGCACACAAACTGGGCTACACCGTGCATTGGTACAGCAACCAAGGACATTTGGGCGCTGCAGACACGCCTATCACGCTTGTGGCAAACACATCGGATGTGGCAAAATGGACGTTGCAGAAACTCAACACGGTGCAATACGATGAATCGTTGCTGGAATTTATGGACGAAATCGACCCGACGAAAAATAATTTCGTGGTTTTGCACTTAAAAGGCAACCATGTGAATTTCATCAACCGCTATCCGAAGGAAAAAACCATATGGGGAAAGCCCGGAGAATGGGATTTAATCTTGAACTACGAGAATTCCATCCACTACACCGATTCGGTTCTACGGTCGTTCTACGAATACGCATCCGAAAAACTGAACCTTCAGGCTATGGTGTTCTTTTCCGACCACGCCTGCATTCCCGACAAACTCCGCACGCCAAATTTCAACGGATTTGGAATGACGCGGATTCCAATGTTCGTATATCTTTCCGACGAGTTTAAGGCAAAGCACGAACATAGATTCAACGCATTGAAAACCAACAAGAACTGCTGCTTTTCGAACGATTTGATTTACGAATTGATGTGCGGAATTTTCGACATTGAATCGAATCATTTTGACGAAACGAACTCGCTTGCCTCGGAACAATATATGTACACATGGGAAACAGTGCTGACAAACGAAGGACGGACGCACGTTTCCGAAGACAAAAACAATTGAAAATGAAACGATTACTACAAACAATACTATTTCTCGGTTGTGTCCACGTATGGACTTTGGCTGTCGCAATGCTGTTTAGGGTTGCGCTCTACGTGATTGAAGGGCCTTTTGAATTCGATTCATCGTTGGTTTTCGACGCATTTTGCATGGGCCTGCGGTTCGACAACCTAATGTCGTGCGTGCTAATTTCCATTCCTATTGTCGCGCTGTTTGTTGCGTTGTTTTTCAAACCAAACAAAATTGTGCATGGGGCGGTGTATTGGTACATCTGCATTATCTATTCCATTTCGTTCTTTATCGCGGCAGTTGATATTCCCTATTTCGACCAATTTTTCAAACACGTGAACGCTTCCGTTTGGAACTGGTTCGATGAACCTTCGTTTGTTCTGAAAATGGTGTTCTCGGAGCCTTCGTATTTTGTGTATGGAATAGCGTATAGTATTGTTATTCTGGGATTTAGTTTGGTTGTGAAGAAACTGAAAATCCGCTTTTTGGATTCGCAAACTGGCGCTGGAGTTGATTCGATTCGGAACGGAATGATTGTGGGCGTTTCGTTTGTGCTTATCGCTTTTCTGTGCGTGATGGGCATTCGTGGTCGGCTTGGACAGAAATCGCCGGTGCGAATTGGCACGGCATATTTCTGCAACGAACCATTTTTGAATCAATTAGGACTGAATCCAACGTATGTATTGATTCGAACCACTGCCAGCATGTCGAAAGAGTCAAAGCAACAAATCCACTTCATCGACGACAGCACGGCTATCTCATACGTGCGGAACGAGTTCGGCATTGCAACCGATAGTTTATTGGAAATTTCACCGATTGCGCGTTATGTACCTTCCGCCGACACCATACAACGTAAAAATGTTGTGATAATCATGATGGAAAGCATGGCATCGCATTTTGTGGCCGATACAGCACTGACGCCGTTTCTGAACCAACTGATACGAAAATCAACATTTTTCCCGAACGGATATTCCGCAGGCATTCATACAATGAATGGTGTGTACGGCACATTGTTTTCGTTTCCTGCGCTGATGAACCAACATCCATTCAAAACGGGCGACATTGTTACCTATGAATCGTGGCCAACGGTGATGAAACAAAACGGATATACCACATTTTATTTCACCACGCACGATGAGCAATTCGACAATATTGGCGGCTATATGTCAGCAAACAATATGGAATTCGTATATTCCGAAAAAGATTATCCGTCAAACGAAGTACGGAGCAATTTGGGCGTTGTTGATGATTATATGTTTCGTTTTTCTATGCCAAAATTGACTGAAGCCGCACAAGAAAACAAACCATTTTTTGCAGCATTCCTGACGGCAAGCAACCATGCTCCGCATATTGTTCCTGAATATTTCACACCAAAACAAGCTGATTTGCGCTATCAAGTAATTGAATACTCCGATTATGCGTTGCAACTGTTCTTTGAACAAGCAAAACAGCAACCATGGTACAACAACACAATTTTCGCATTGGTTGGCGACCATGGCGCGGCAAACAACGATTACGACGTGTCGTTGGCATATCATCACGTGCCGATTATCATTTACGACCCGACCAACGAGAATCCTCGTGTAATTCCCGACATGGCAGGACAGATTGACATTTTTCCAACTGTAATGGGAATATTGGGATTTCCGTATATCAACAACACGTTTGGCATTGATTTGATGAAAGAAAAACGGCAGATGATGTTCTTCTCGTCCGACGATGCATACTGCTGTATTGACTCATGCCATTACTTCGTTTGTCGAAACGAAGGAGGAGAAAGCCTGTACGCATATCGCACGCAGGATTCGGAAAATCAAATTGCCGATTTTCAGGAAAAGGCTTCCCACATGAAAACATACGCCCAATCAATGATTCAGGCTGCACAATACGTGATTTTACAAAAACAAGCGAAAGAATAACTTAGCAATACGTTTTGACTATTCGGTTTATTTCTTCCTGAACATCAATATATTGCAAAACTCTTTTGGAGCGTAAGTTTAAGGTTTCCAGCAGTTGATGACGTTTCCATTTCAACAATTTCCAACCCGTAAATTCGTGTGTTTTCGGCACGTCTTTCCATACTGTTTTATTTTGGAAAAAGTCCCAAAGTGGTCCATAAGGATTAAAGCACTGAAATTTCCACGGTTTCGATGGTCCGGTAAAATGAATAACACACGGATTATGTCCTGATGCAAGGGCGTCGTCAAGCACATCTTTGTCGGTGATTATCATATTCGAAGGATCTTTTTTCAAAAAATCCAACTGAATGTTGTATCGTGCCGGAGCCGTATAGATTGTGCCATGCAGCACAGCATTCAACGCATCTTGATCGTGCGCGATGCATAAGTCCTTATGTTCGGAAAGGAAATCAACCAATTTTTTCGCTACGGAATGTGTTCTCCAATAGTCGAGGTTTATCAGCAACATTCCTGAATTATAATAATGGTCCGACACGTTGTACAGCAAACGATTTGTGATGGTTTCATCATTATAAAACATATCGGCGACAATAGCCGTTGAATAAGAATCAAGATTGATTTCGTACAGACTCCGCAAATCGTCAACCACAAGCATATCACAGTCAAAATACAGCACTTTAGTTACTTCCTGGGGCAGTAATGACGGCAATAGTAGCCGATAATACGCGGCCAACGAAATATGGTCTTTTTTCCGAACAGGAAAATCGCTCAGACTGGTGATATCGATTTCTATGAAATTTATTTTCTTATTGGCAAAGCGGGAAACTAAGTCGGTGAGTATCAATTTATTTTGCTCGGAGAAACTTTCGCTGATCGCATAAAATGTTATCTCATTACTTTGGTTGGACATGCACACGGACTGAATGAGTACGCCAGCCTGCATCACAAAATTATTATCAAAACAAAGAGCAATGTTCATCATGTTGTTATTCTAATAAGTACGCCATAGTTTCGTGTGCCACACGTTGGTCAACTGGCGGCAGTTGCATATAATCGCCGTATAGTTGAGTAAGAAGTTTGTCGTAATTTTTGAATGTTTTATATTTTTTACCTTCAAATTCCAACTCGGTTTGTTGCAAATCTTCGGTATTGATAAGCGTTTTTTGCGCATCGCCATTCAAAGAGAAAAACCACGCATTCGAATCGGAATTGGAATATTTGGAGGCATACCGCATCAGTCTTTGTCTCTGATTCAGAAGCAGATAGAATGGTTTTACTATTGCCTTATAGAAGTAAAATTTTATCTTTTTGTTAAGCTGATTCCCTGTATATTTTCGTTCGATTGTATAAAAATAATGTTTGCGCATTCTCAACAAACGCTGTATGAAAGCCTGCTGCTCGCGCGGGTTTTCTGTGATTTTATCCATCACAAATATGTCTATCCATATCGACGTTTTGTAGCGCTCGTTCATTGACAATTCCTGAACATAAGTGGTAGTATCAACGACCTTACAAAATTGGTACTGGTGACCTTTTGATTCAGGTGTTTTCAACTCAATATGCGGAGAAAAAAGATTGTTTTGCCGAAGTAATAACTTTTGCAGATTGTCATAATCCTGCCGAGGCATAATCACATCAATATCATCGTCCCAAGGAATAAAACCTTGGTGACGGACGGCACCCAACAGAGTTCCGTAAACCAAATAATAGGTAAGATTATTCTCGTCGCAGAATTTTGAAAAAACGTCAAGAATGTTTACTTCAATCTTTTTTATTTCGTCAAGCGAGAGTTTTCTCATCCATTGTTTTGTTTTAGTTGTTCTTTTATCATCGATGTCGACACCGATTTTGTATAAGGGAAATACACTATGTCAACACCGACTTCCTTCAGTTGTTGTTCGGTTTTAACGTAGCGCTCCGTACCTTTCCAATCATCGCCAGAAAAAAGAACATCGAATTTGTGCAGTTTCCATGCTTCCAACTTGTCGGTGAATTCCATCGGCACAACCTTGTCAACACAACGCAAAGCGGCAATTATACGGGCTCTGTCGGGATATGAAATAATAGGATTTTTTCCTGATTCGTGGGCGTATTCGTCGGTGCATACCGCCACAATCAAAAAGTCGCATTGCTCCTTGCATCGTTCCAAAATGTTGAGATGCCCTACGTGGAATAAATCAAAAACCCCCGTTGTATAGCCAACTTTGTATTTTTTCATATCGTAATTGTTATAATTGTCTCGCGTTACACAACATTTCTCTATAGATTCCTATATATCGCTCCATATGTTTTGCATACGAGAATGTGTTTGCGTATGCAATGTTTTGTTCGGCAAGTTCAGGATGCTGGTAAAAATACTCGCTTTTCTCCTTCACAACTTGTGCGATGTGTTCCGCGCTGAAATTATTGAGGAAGAATACTGCATCGCCACCAATTTCCTTGAGCGACGTTTCCTGCGATGAGATCACAGGTTTTCCAAACATCAACGCTTCAATAATCGGCAACCCAAATCCTTCGAACAACGACGGGAACACGAATGCATGGCAATGATTGTAGAACCATATTTTTTCCTGTTGCGAAATTGTGCTTGTGAGGAACACGTTTTGAATGTTCTCGTTGATGATTCGCTGACGAATTTCCTCGGCATACGGTGTGTCGTCTTTTCCTGCCAAATACAGATTGAATTCAGGCATCAATTTCATTGCGTCGAGCAACACGTGGAAATTCTTTTTGGGCTTGATTTCACCAATGGTGAACAAGAACGGCTTCGATTCGTCAATTGGGAACGAAGGCTTGATTTCGTCGTTTTTGTTGAGTTTTTCCACTCCATTGTAAATCACCTCTATATCCAAATCGTCGCGGATGATTCTGTGGATGTCGTTCTTTGTATATTGTGAAATTGCAGTGATTTTGTTCGCATACTTTATTTCGTCCAAAATTTTGCGCATATATTTTTGGGCTTTTTTCCCATGCTTTTCATACACAAAGTTTAAATCGTGGATAGTCAACAAGTTAAGTACCGAATGCGGCGGTTGGAAACTGCTCAGCTGATGGATGGAATGCCATACATCAATTTGCGGCAGCAATCGAGGAAAACTCCGATAGATTTTCTTACTTTCAATATATTTCACATGGTCGCCGAATGCGCCAAAATATTGCTTAGGCAACAATAAATAAATATTAATATCTGGAATTGGATTGTCTTTCAAATACAGTCCATAGTTGTAGGCAACCTGCCCCAATCCGCAGTTGAAATTTTTCAACACCGAAAGGTCGAGCAGCACGTGTTGCGTGCCACGTTTTTTATACACGTTGAAAATCTGGTTGTCGCGTTCGATTTGCTTTTTCCAGTGCTTGCAATGAAGCAAACTGTACTTTGGCTTTGGCGGAAGATACGCCACCGTTTTGAAACCAATAATTTTTTCGTGAATCGTGTGCGTCCACGAAATTGTGGGCGAATTTCTATAGATTCTTCGCTGATAATCAGGGAAATTCAGCGGTGAAATGTTTTTATGTCTATTGTAGTTGTCCCACAAAATAAAATCCTCGTTATCCTCAATCATCAAGTTGATACGGGCAATTCGAATCAAATCCAACTTGTTGTTGTATAGAATTCTATGCAAATGACGCATCAAATACGGGTTTGGCAATTCGTCCGCGTCGATTTGGAAAATATATTGGCAATTGGTCTGTTTTGCCAAATGCGATTTATATTCGCCAAAATTGTGGTTCAACGGGAATTCAACAAATTTTGTAATGGATTTGCTATATTCGGCAATAACATTTTTTACTTTTTCGGTCGTGTTGCCTTCGTCGCCTTGGATAAGAATTTCGTCGTTGGCGCAAACGTACGGTATAATTGCATTTAGAAGATTCCGCAATTCTTCGTATTCGTCGCACACGGTGATAGCAAAGCAAACCGAGATTTCGTCGGCATCCTTTTGGTGCCATTTTCGATGAAGAATCAAAAACCGCCTTTTCAGGAACAACAGCCTGACAAATATGTTGAGAATACTCTTGAAAAAATCAAATACCATAGAGCCTAATCAATTGATAGAATTACGTTTATAATCTCATTGTGCAGATTTTCAATTGCCAATTTTATGTTCCATTTCGACTTGTCGCGCTCGCCCACAACATTGGAAACTGCACGTAAATGTACAAAAGGAATATCTTCCTGCAAACAAACATAATGCACAAAAGCGCCTTCCATTGTTTCTATGCTGGGATGAAACGTATTGAGCAGCCGCTTTTTCTGTTCCGTCGTTGTGGTGATTGTCTGCGAAGTTACGGCAACAACCTTTGGCACATCGGCAAAATCATTGTTTGGTGCGACCAGCTGCCCATCGGAGAACGGTTTTTTGTGTCCGCTCACTAATTTCAGGTCGAAACCTGTTTTCCACTGCCCATTTTCCAGCACGCCAAAATCAGCAAAATGGTCAATCATCACGTCAACCACATCGCCAATGGCAAGCGTTTCGTCGAAGGTTCCGCAAATGCCTGCATGAATAATGTAGTCGGGCTTTTGCAAAGCGCAATATTTTGAAAGAGAATACATTGTGGCAAATCCACCCACGCCAGAAACAAGCACCTCAACCGAGTGCTTTGAATCAACTTCAAAGTTTTTCGCTTCTAAGCCCGATGGAAATACTACAAGAATGTGCATGGTTTCCGTGTATATTCTTCAAATGTATAATCGTATTCGTTTTTTTCGTCTGCTTTATGGTGTTCGGAACTGACTAATTTCCACTGTGATTTGTCAATTTCGGGGAAAAACGCATCGCCGTCAAATGTATGGTGTACGCGTGTAATGTACAGAGTATCAACGAATGGCAGAGCCGATTTGTAAATTTGTTCTCCTCCGATGAAAAATGCCTCCGTCTCGTTTTTTACTTTTGCAATGGCGTTCTCAATCGATGTCGCCAAAATTCCTCCTTCGGGAAGTTGATAGTCAGCATTTCTTGAAATGACAATGGACGTACGGCTGGGAAGCAATCTGTTTCCAAGCGACTCAAAGGTTTTCCGTCCCATTATGATGTGGTGTCCCGTTGTTTTTTCTTTAAAAAAACGCATGTCGGCGGACAAACGCCACAGCAGGGCATTGTCTTTTCCAATCACATTGTTGTCGGATATTGCCACAATAATAGAAATCTTCATAACTATTTGGTTTCCATTTCTTTAAGTATCTTATACAATTCAGGATAACGAGTTTCCAACGAAACCAATTTCCCATTTTCCAGGAAACAATGCGTACTCGTTCCTGTGCCCACCACTTTTGAATCAACCGACATTGTGTAGCCAAGCACCAATTTAACCGCGGAACATTTTTCCACCGAAAGTTCAATGCTGATTTCCTGAGGGAACGTGGTAGCCCGCTTGTAATCAAACGTAACCGCCGTTACAGGCGACACAATTCCGTCGGCTTCCAATTTTTCGAACCCGTAACCAAGCTGATTCAAAAAGTCTATGCGTGCCTCCTCCATAAACCGAATGTAGTTTGAATGGTGCGTTACGCCCATTTTGTCGGTTTCGTAGTAGTTTACGCTGTGAATGTACGGTTTCATACCTCGCTATGCTTCAAAATCCAGGCACGTTCTTGTTTTTGTGAACGGTTTCACTTTTGTCTCAGCAACCGCAACGTGTTCAGGATGAACGGCGTAACCTTTCAAACTTGCTTCGTCGGCGAGTGTGCTGTCGAGCATCACGTCGGCATTCGACGATGCCAATCCGTTGATGTTTACTTTAATTGAGATTAGTCCCGGAATTTTTCCAGCCAATCCTTCCAAACCTTCTTTAATACCTTGTTTTGCTGCTTGTTTTTCGGCATCGGAAAGTTCATCCTTCAACTGCCATAAAATAATGTGTTTTACCATGTTATAAAAGTTTTACACCGAAACCTCACCTTTAATGTGGGGATGCGGATTATAGTTAAGAATTTCAATGTCTTCGTATTTGAATTCGAACAAATCTGTCACGTTCGGATTGAGTTTCAGCGTCGGAAGTTCGCGAGGTTCGCGAGTGAGCTGCAACTTGCATTGTTCAATGTGGTTTTTGTAGATATGCACATCGCCGAATGTGTGGATAAATTCACCAACCTGCAAACCGCACACTTGCGCAATCATGTGGGTAAGAAGCGCATACGACGCAATGTTGAACGGCACTCCGAGGAATAAATCGGCACTGCGCTGGTACAATTGGCACGAAAGTTTCCCGTTTGCCACGTAGAACTGAAACAGCGTGTGGCACGGTGGCAAAGCCATGTCATTCACCATAGCCGCGTTCCACGAACTGAGAATCAGTCGGCGCGAATCGGGGTTTGTCTTGATTTGGTCAACCAACTGTTTTATTTGGTCAACTTCGCCGCCGTCGTACGTGGGCCAATGCCGCCACTGATAGCCGTAAACGGGGCCAAGGTCGCCGTTTTCGTCAGCCCATTCGTCCCAAATCGTCACGTTGTTGTCGTGAAGATATTTGATGTTAGTGTCGCCTTTCAAAAACCAAAGCAGTTCGTGGAAAATGGCGCGAGTGTACAATTTTTTCGTCGTCAACAACGGAAAACCTTTCTGAAGGTCGAAGCGCATTTGGTACCCAAATAGGCTGATTGTGCCCGTTCCTGTGCGGTCTTCCTTGGGAGTACCTTCATCAAGAATCTTTTTAACTAAGTCCAAGTATTGTTTCATACTCTGAAAATTCTATTTTTGCAAAGATAGAATTTAATCGTTTGTAAATCTGTATTGTGGATTCGCTTTTTTCAACAATAAAAAAAATAATTCCCGTCTTCGTATTAGTGTTGTACGGACAACTTTCGTACGCCCAATTCTACAACGGCTATCAACAAGATTTCGGGAAAAATCGGATTCAATACGACGAAAAATTCTGGTTTTATTTCCGCCACGAGAATTTCGACGTGTATTTTGACAAAGGTGGGCGGAAAATTGCGGAATATGTGTTGCACAACGTTGATTCCAATTATGCCGAACTAAAAAGACTTTTTGAGTTTGAATATTCCCGACGAATCGTATATGTGGTGTATAACACGTTGGGCGACTTTCGGCAAAGCAACATTGGTTTTTCCACTTCGGAAAGCGATTATAATGTTGGCGGAACTGTGCAGATTGTTGATAATAAAGTGGTTCTGTATTTTTCGGGCGACCATGGCGACCTGAACCGACAAATCCGTAAGGGAATCGCCGAAGTGATGATGAGCGAATTCCTGTATGGTGTTGGTTCCTATCGGAAAATGCTTTCAACAGCATCGCTTGCCCAATATCCGGAATGGTTTTTCGATGGAATGACTGAATATTTTTCCAATAGTTGGAACCACGAAAAGGAACAACTGATTTTACGTCAAATTGAAAAAGGATCCTACAAAAAGGTTTCTGTGCTGTATGGAACCGATGCGATTGTGGTTGGACATGCGCTATGGAATTACATTGGGCAAAAATATGGCGACAAAATCATCTCCAACATATTGTATATGAGCAAATTGACCGAAGACATCGATGCGGCGTTCCAATATGTACTTGGAAAGGATTTACAAATGCTTTTGGCTGAAATGGCGGATTTTTATTCTTCCTCCGCTGTGAAGACTGAGCCTCTCGAGCAAACCGTTTCTGTTCCCAAACGCCTGACGAAACGTGTTGTGTCGGCAATCGATTTGAATTTCGACGCAACGAAAATGGCGTACGTCACCAATAAAAGTGGCAAAGTTGGCATCTGGATATATGATTTTGAATCGGGGAAAAACAAGAAAATTTTTGGATTTGGTTCTGTTATAGAGCAAATTACCGATTATTCCTTCCCTGTAATCCAGTGGCATCCAACAATACATGCACTCACCTATTTGTATGAAAAAAATGGCTTATTGTGGCTTGCCATCTACAATTGCGACGATAATGAAACGGTTGTACGGAAATTCCACCACTTCGACAAAGTTCTCGATTTTTCGTATTCCGACGATGGTTCAAAGTTAGTTTTCTCGGGCGTACAGGCCGGACAAACCGACATTTTCGTATATTACATGCACACGTTCGACAACGAACAACTCACCAATGATATTGCCGACGACCGCTATCCGTCATTTGTGAAAAATGGAGAAAAAATCATCTTTTCGTCGAACCGTGCCGACACGCTTTTAGATAATCCACAAGGAAAAACACTTCCCTCCTACGATTTGTTTTTGCTGTCGGGAAAGCGTTTGGAACGACTGAAACATTCTTCGTCGAACGATTTGAAACCGATTGAATTTGCCCCTGGCAATTATGCGTATATTTCAGAAAATCAGCAAGGTACAAATATCTACGCCATTGCAACCGATAGCGCAGTGAGTTTTGTAGATACCGCGTTCCACTATTCCTATTTCACGACCGACATGCGCTATCGAGGCAACGAAACCGAAGTCTCCGACATTGCCCTGTCTGACGGCTCATTGCTCAAACTCGCCAAAAACAAGAATCGCAGGATATTCAACGTGTCGGATTTTACCGCTTCCGATTTTGAAAAAACGGACATGGATTCTGTTGAGCTGCCAACTATCGACACCTCAACCTACAAACGCGAAGCCGCCAATTTGTATAAAACTAACTTTTATGTGAATAAATTGGTCAACCAACTTGACTTTAATTTTATAAACACTGGCTATCAGGAATTTACGGGCGGAGAATACGACTATACCCGAAAATTGAATTTGTTAATGAAACTTGGCATCATCGATTTGTTCGAAGACTACCGCCTAACGGGAGCCTATCGTTTCACGGGCTCGCTTGGGACAAACGAATATCTTCTTTCTGTGGAAAATCTACGAAAACGTCTTGACCGTCAATATATTTTCCATCGTCAGTCAGGGTTGACGTATGGCTCGAATTCTTCCCGATATTTCGCACGGATTCAGGACAATAATTTCCTGTGCCGCTATACCTACCCTATCACGCAGGTTCATTCCGTGTCGGTGAATCCGAATTTCCGCTATGTTCGGAATATTACCCTCGCCACAGACATGAAATCGCTTAACGAACCGACTGTCGATGAATTTTGGGTTGGTGTTTCGTGCAATTACGTGTTCGACAATGTGCGAAACCGGGCGTTGAATATTTACGAAGGCACCCGCTCAAAAGTGTTTGCCGAAGGCTTTGCCCAACTTAACAAAGAGGATTCGTACTTATGCGTGTTCGGTTTTGACCTACGGCATTACCAGAAAATTCATAAAAACCTGATTTTGGCCGCCCGTGTCGCTTTCAGTTCCTCGTTTGGAACCTCGCCGCTGTTGTATTATTTAGGAGCCGTTGACAATTGGATTAATTTGTTCGGAAAATTCCCGACTTACAATTCTGCCATTCAATACGACCACACCGTCGATTGGGCGTATCAGGCAATTGGAACAAACATGCGTGGATTCTCACAAAATATCAGGAATGGTAATTCATTTGCCGTGGCAAACTTGGAACTTCGTTGGCCAATCATTCAATATTGCTTTGTAAAACCTCTGAAATCCGACATTCTAAAGAATTTCCAGATAGTGGCATTTACCGATTGGGGCGGCGCTTGGAGCGGTCTGATTCCTGGCACAAAAGAAAATGCATATAACTATACAATCATAAACCAAGAACCTATCACAGTGGAAATTGACGAAATGCGGCAACCATTTGTCGGCTCGTATGGATTCGGATTCCGAACGCGTGTGTATGGATATTTTCTTCGATTGGATATTGGCTGGGGCTACGACGAAGGCAATGTCCAGAAAATGAATCAATTTTCTTTGGGATTGGATTTCTAAACGTGAAACGGATTGTTTACATATTGTTTTTGTTTGTTTCGTTTCAATCAATGGGACAGCGGCCATTTTCGGCAATAGTGTTTGATGCTGAAACACGAAAACCATTGGCTGGCACGCAAGTGGTGTTTTTCACCAACAACGATGTCCACCTCACCGATGAAAACGGGAAACTTTCCTACGAAATGAAGCAAATCCCTGATTCTGTCAGTTTTTCTTTTATTGGTTATAAAGACACGGTGCTATTCGTCAGCAAACCTTCCGAAAAAGTGGTGGTCCGCCTGCACCCTATCGCGTATAAAACGCAGGAAGTGGTGGTCACCAGCAAAAAAAACGATGAGAATGTCACACTTGCCCGCGAAGAAGTGTTTCTTTCCAAGGCGGAACTAATGTCGCTTCCCGCCCTGATGGGAGAACAAGATGTTATTCGCTCGTTTTCCTCGAATGCCGGCGTGCAACAATTCGAAGGAATGCAGGGAATCTATGTCAGAGGAGGTAGCCAAGACCAAAATCTAATTGTGTTCGACGAAGCAATTGTGTATAATCCATCACATTTGCTGGGTTTTTTCTCGGTATTCAATCCCGACATAATTGAAAATGCAAGACTTTACAAATCGGGGGTTCCCGCAAAATACGGAGGTCGGCTCTCTTCCGTATTGCAGATTTCCACTCAGAAACCGTCAACCGACCACGTTGAGTTCGACGCTTCGCTGGGACTTATTTCCTCCCGTTTGAAGTGCAATATTCCGCTCAACAAGAAAATTGCGGCTCAACTTTCAGTGAGAAAATCATATTTGAACACGTTGGTTCTGCCCATGGTTTACACATTGTTTTTCCCGAACGACGATGTTCCACATCTTGGATTTTCCGATGCCAACGGCATGATTTCCTTTGACTTGAATTCTCGGAACGTGCTGAAAGTATCTGCGTATGTCGGGAATGATAATTTTGCAATGACTCGGAAAAAGATTTCATCCCAAGACAATATCGTCCGATGGGGAAATACCGCGCTGGTCGGCAATTGGCTACACACCTCCAAGCATAATTTCATTACCTCAACGTCTGTCTCATACTCAAAATACAAGTTTTACTTTAACATGACGCAGGATTATTACGACCTGACCACGGAAACAGGTATTAGAAATCTTGACGTGCGGAGCGTGACAAACAAACGGATAGCAAATAATTTGATTTCGTTTGGTTTTGAAAATCTCACCCAGCAATTCAAGTTGGGCGATATTGACTTGAAAATTGATTCGGAGAAACGGAAAATTGAAAATCCCGACGAATGTGTTTCCAACGAGTTCTCCTTGTTTGCCGAAGACAAACTTGAGCTGACCGACCGACTGAATCTCGTTGCCGGATTACGAGGTGTTTTATACTCCAAATCTGACTCATTGGATTATTGGAATGTCGCCCTCAGTCCAAGACTTCAAGTATGTTACTTATTCTCGTCGCAAGCCTCTGTAAAAGCCTCTATCGCCCACGAAACACAGAACCTTCATCTGGTGTCAATGGTATCGTCCGCATTGCCTGCCGACATATGGTTTCCTGCATCCGAACATCTGGGACCGGAACGAGGATTGCTGTGCAGCATCGGATTCTTCCGCAATTTCTCCGACAACACATACGAAACCTCATTGGGACTATTCTATAAACGCATGAACAATTTAGTGGAATTCAAAAACAGTTTCCTTGATTTATATACCCACAATTTCTATGACAGAATAACAACAGGAAGTGGTTTCGCAAGTGGATTTGAAATGGCGGTGGCAAAAAAACAAGGACAACTACAATGGTCGACGGCATATTCTTTTTCAAGAACGTTGCGGAAGTTTGCCGAGTTAAACGAAAATTACTGGTATCCAGCCACTTTCGACCGCCCACACGATGCCACAGTTTCAGTTTCTTATACCACCAAATCTAAAAAATGGCAATTTGCCGCATATTGGGTGTTAATCAGTGGGAAAACATATTCCGAATTATCGGAAATTTATTTGATAGCAGGAAAACTGGTGCACAACTACGGGCCAATGAACAATTCCCGTATGCCTGCCTATCATAGGCTTGATTTAAGTGCTGACTATCAGTGGTTTATTAAAGATTTGTTCGATGCCCACATTCTATTTTCCATCTACAACGCATACAACCGCATGAATCCATATTTCATCTCATACGACGCAACGTTTTCCGAAGATTCACAAACATATAAAATCGCCAAAGAAACGACTGGCTTGTTTCCGATATTGCCGTCCATTTCCCTAAATCTACACTTGCTATGATAAAAAGATTTGTAATATTGATTGTTTCTGTGCTGTGCCTACTTTCGTGCAAGGACGACTTCACACCACCGTCAAAAAAAGCATCTGTCGTGGTGGAGGGCTACATCGAAACAAACCAATTAGCGAAAGTGTTCCTCACATTCCCGTTTTCGCTCGACGACGAAATAGGAGAATCGAGTTACCAAAATTTCATCAATTCCTATGCAAAAGTTGTGGTTAGCAGCGAAACCGAACGCGAAGTGCTTACATTCAAAAAAGACGACAATCTCATTCCACCTTACTACTATTCCTCATCGCTTTTAGTCGGCGAAGCTGGAAAAACCTACCGTCTTGAAGTGATTTTCCGTGGCGACACAATAACCGCTGTCGCAACTATTCCGCAAAACGAAGTGGAAATCGACAGCATCTGGTGCGAACCCATCGAAAATGATTCGGTGCACAGAAATCTGTATATTTCGTTTGACAAGGCAAACCCACAAGCTGTTTCGTACTACAAATTCTACACACGCACGCAATCACAGAAAACCTTTTACCCTATAAAAAACTCCACGCTAAGCGACGAAACCTATGAGCCCCAAATAACCGTAGGAATGCACGCCGGTGCCGAAAATGTAGTGGATACCTCAACCACTTCATATTTTTCGTTGGGTGACACAGTTACAATAAAAGCAGCGACAATCGATGCGGAATCGGGACAATTCTGGCTACTATACGACAACGAAACTGAATACAACAACCCCTTTTCAAACGGTTCCAACCTGCCATCAAACATTAATGGAGGCTTGGGCGTATGGACAGGCATGAACAGCGTACGGAAACAAATTGTGGTACAATAAAAAAGGCCGCTGAAAATCAGCGACCTTTCCGTATTCCATCTACAAAATGTTAATCCAAATCATATTTGCTCAATGCGGCAGTATAATCATCTAACAATTTGTTGAATGATTCTTCCATTTTTTCGAACCCTTTCTCAAAGTAGTCGTCAAAATCCATTGACGTTTCATCGGCAAATACCAATCTCAGTTCAGCAGTGTATTCGTCACCTTCTGGATAAGGCATCTCTTCGACATAATAACGAGTATCTTCTTTTTCAACAACAAATTTAATATCTGCGATTTTTGTGTTGTCGGACATATTGTACACATAGGCATCAATATCATTGTTTGCTTTGTCTACAATTTTTTGCACGTCTTCCTTAGATGTTACCTTTGCAAGGTCGTCTTCTATGGCAATTAAATCTTCCATTGAAACAGACGATACAAACTTAAAGTTCATCACTTGTGCTGAATAACCTATTTTCTTAAGAATGCTTGCATAAAATGCATCGTCATCCTCAATATCATCTTTCATTATCTTGTCGAAATTTTCATCACTCAAATCGCCTTCAACCGAGCCAGAGCAGCCTAACAATGTTTTTGAGCCATGCAAAAACGAAATGCTCACCGACATTTTTGAAGTTGAACGTGAAAATTCCGTGTTGCAATAGTAATCATCGATTTTGAAAGATTCAACTATAGAATTTGGATAGCCATCGTTTGTGTAACTTGCAGTAAATGTGAAATTCAAGCATTCCTTTCCGTTGATTTTCAAAGTGCTGGTTACTTTTGCAGGAGCATTTTTATAATTGCTTGAGAAATCAACCTTCGCATTAACTTCGCAGTTGTTGCCATTCGCACTTGCATCAAATGGGAATTTGTAAGTCACCGCATTCGTCAACTCGCCTTTCTGCTCAAATTCCTTAGTTTCGGCGTTCCATTCAAACACACCCGAAGCATCACTAATTGTTTGGGCAAACTCATCAGGAATCTCGTATCCTTTCAACTTCGACTCCACATCAGCGGATTTAAGCGCGTATGCTTTCAATTCTCCATTTTTCTGAAGGTTCGCAAGTTGCAAAATCGCATTGAACGCATCGCCATCTTTCATAGCCTTGAGTTCGTCCGATAAATTGATACCTGCTTGCTGGAGGTCGGCTTTGTTCTGTTCAACTGTTTTTTTCGAGATTGTAATCTCATCGTCATCATTTCCACCTTTGTCTTTTTTACACGCAGAAAAAGACAAGCATGCACAAAGTGCAATCACCGTAAACTTAAAAACTTTTTTCATAACACATAAAATTTTAAATTAGTAAAACACAAATATAAACAAATTCCAACAAAAATGTTGCCACTTTTTTAATTTATTTTACAAGAGTTCCCGTCCAACCACAAAACATATTGATTATCGGTAAGTTATTGCGTTTTTCCACAAAAAGAATAAATTTGCACGCAATTTTAAATAAAACAATAGAAATGAGCATTCCAGTAATCACTGCCGACGAGGCGGCATCGTACATTCAGAATGGATTTAGTATTGGCGTGAGCGGTTTTACCGCCGTAGGTGTGCCAAAAGCAATTGGTACAGCCATTGCAAAGAAAGCAGAGGCAGAACATGCTGCCGGAAGAGAATTCAAAATAAACCTTTTCACTGGTGCTTCCACCGGCGAATCGCTTGACGGCGTGCTTGCACGTGCCGATGCGATTAATATCCGCGCTCCGTATCAGACCAACAAGGATTCGCGTGCGGCAATCAACGAGCAACGCATCCACTATTGCGACTATCATTTGTCGCAGTTAGCACAGGATATTCGTTATGGCTATTTCGGCAAAATCAACGTGGCTGTAATCGAAGTGTGCGATTACGATGAACAAGGTAATTTGGTGTTGACCACTGCTGTGGGAAATGCTCCTACATACGTGAAATTGGCTGACAAAATCATTTTGGAACACAACACGAACCGTCCTAAGGAACTTCGTGGCGTTCACGATATTTATATGCCAGCCGATCCTCCATATCGTCGCGAAATTCCGGTGTATAAACCAAGCGACCGTATTGGTGACCCGATTTTGAAAGTTGACCCAAGCAAAATCATCGGTGTGATTGAAACATTCTTCGATGACGAAATCAAAGGTTTTACCGAATTGGACGAAACCACGATGAAAATCGGTGAAAATGTGGCTAATTTCCTTGCAAACGAAATCAAGGTTGGAAGAATTCCAAAGACATTCCTTCCTATCCAGTCGGGCGTGGGAAATATAGCAAACGCTGTGCTTCACGGCATTGGCGAAAGCAAGGACATTCCTGCATTTGAAATGTACACCGAAGTGATTCAGGATTCGGTTATCGGTTTGATTCAAAACGGAAACATTAAATTTGCCAGCGGTAGCTCGCTCACGTGTAGCAAAGAAGCTATGGACAAAGTGATGGGCGATTTGAATTTCTTCCGCAATAAATTGGTGCTTCGTCCACAAGAGATTTCCAATAGTCCCGAAGTTGTCCGCCGAATTGGTTTGATTGCCATCAACACGGCAATCGAGTGCGACATTTTCGGTAATATGAACTCAACGCACTTCTATGGAACGAAAGTGATGAACGGTATTGGCGGCTCGGGCGACTTCCTGAGAAACTCGTACTTGTCAATTTGTACGACTCCATCGACTGCAAAAGGAGGTATGATTAGTTCGATTGTGCCAATGGTAACACACTTAGACCATTCGGAACACTCACTTAAAGTAATAGTTTCAGAATATGGTGTTGCCGATTTGCGTGCAAAAGCCCCAATCGACAGAGCAAAAGAAATCATCGAAAAAGTAGCTCACCCTGACTATCGTGAATTGTTGTGGGATTACCTGAAACTTTCTACGAAACCTGCTCACACAATGCAGACATTGGACAAGGCGTTCAAAATGCACCTTGAATTTTTGAGTTCGGGTGATATGCGGAACACAAAATGGTAGAAATCTAAAAGTACTATGCAGAAAGTCCATTGAAAAAATCAATGGATTTTTTGTATAGATACGTTCCATAAAATGTTAATTTTGCCACATTAAGAATTGCAATATGTATAGAACAAAAACCTGCGGCGAACTACGTGCCGCAAACATAGGAGAAACCGTCGTTTTGAGCGGTTGGGTACAAAAATCCCGCGAACTTGGTGGTATGACATTCGTTGACTTGCGTGACCGCTACGGCATCACACAGTTGGTGTTCGACGAGAACAAAAATGCCGCATTGTGCGAGGAAGCCAAGAAATTGGGTCGTGAGTTTGTCATTCAAATTGAAGGCAAAGTGGTGGAACGTTCCAGCAAAAACCCGAAGATGGACACAGGTGATATTGAAATCATCGTTTCAAAACTTACGGTGCTCAACACGTCGGAAATCCCGCCATTCACCATTCAGGACGATACCGACGGTGGCGACGATCTTCGTATGAAATATCGCTACTTGGACTTGCGTCGCCAATGCGTTCGCAAGAATTTAGAACTTCGCCACAAAATGGCGTTCGAAGTTCGTAGTTATCTTGACAAACAAGGTTTCCTTGAAGTTGAAACTCCTGTGTTGATTGGTTCTACGCCCGAAGGCGCACGCGATTTCGTGGTTCCTTCGCGTATGAATCCAGGACAGTTCTATGCATTGCCACAAAGTCCGCAGACATTGAAACAATTGTTGATGGTGGCTGGTTTCGACCGCTATTTCCAGATTGTGAAATGTTTCCGCGACGAAGACCTTCGTGCCGACCGTCAGCCAGAGTTTACTCAGATTGACTGCGAGATGAGCTTTGTGGAACAAGAAGATATTATCACCTTGTTCGAAGGAATGGCAAAACATTTGTTCAAAACAATTCGCAACATTGACATTACGGAAGCATTCCCACGTATGACGTGGCACGATGCTATGAAATACTACGGCAGCGACAAACCCGACCTTCGTTTCGACATGAAGTTTGTGGAACTGATGGACGTCCTCAAGGGCTACGGTTTCGGCGTGTTCGACAACGCTGAATACATCGGCGGTATTTGTGCTAAAGGTGCAGCAACGTACACTCGCAAGCAACTTGACCAATTGACGGAGTTTGTAAAACGTCCGCAAATCGGTGCCAAAGGAATGGTTTACGCTCGTGTGGAAGCCGATGGAAACGTTAAATCAAGCGTTGACAAATTCTATTCGCAAGACGTTTTGCAAAAGATGAAAGCTGCGTTTAATGCAGAGCCAGGTGACTTAATCCTTATTTTGAGTGGCGACGACACTATGAAGACGCGCAAGCAGTTGTGTGAACTTCGTCTTGAAGTTGCCAACCAACTCGGACTTCGCGACAAAGACAAATTTGCGTGCTTGTGGGTGATTGATTTCCCTATGTACGAATGGAGCGAGGAAGAAGGTCGCTTGATGGCTATGCACCATCCGTTTACCAGCCCGAAACCCGAAGATATTCCATTGCTCGACACCGACCCGGCTTCGGTTCGTGCCAATGCCTACGATATGGTAATCAACGGCGTGGAAGTTGGTGGCGGTTCAATTCGTATCCACGACAGTCAATTGCAGGCGAAGATTTTCAAGATTTTAGGTTTTACGCCAGAAAAGGCACAAGAACAATTTGGTTTCTTGATGAACGCATTCAAGTACGGTGCGCCACCTCACGGAGGTCTTGCTTACGGTCTCGACCGTTGGGTAAGTTTGTTCGCAGGTTTGGACAGCATCCGCGACTGCATCGCATTCCCGAAAAACAACTCAGGTCGCGATGTGATGCTCGATGCACCTTCGGCAATTGACCAGAAACAGTTGGATGAATTGTTCTTGGATATTAAGGAGATAGAAAAATAATCTACAAAATCTCTCTTGCAATCCACGCACAGGCCTCAGCATCAGCAAGGGCATGATGATGGTTTTTCAAATTGTAACCACATGCTTCGGCAACAATGTGCAATTGATGATTTGGAAGCGTCCTGCCAAAATGCTTTCGAGAAGCTATGCACGTGCAGTAAAACGGATATTCAGGATAATCCATCTGATAGCAACGGAACACCGCACGAAGACAATTTTCATCGAACGCCTTGTTATGTGCGACTAACGGCAGCCCTTTTATCTTCGGTTCTATTTGTTTCCATACATCGGGAAACAAAGGCGCAGAATCTGTATCGACACGTGTAAGACCATGCACTTGGGTACACCAATAATTGTAATAATTCGGCTCAGGACGGATGAGTGAATAAAAATTATCGACAATCTCTCCGTTCCGCACAATCACAACACCGACACTGCAAACACTTGTACGTGAGCAATTTGCTGTTTCAAAATCTATAGCCGCAAAATCTTTCATTTCTCTTCGTAATATTTATTATATAATCTTTTCACTTTATCAGCAATTTCTTCGCGCAACCACGCAGGCTCCAAAACCTCAATTTCGGGAGTATGCGACAGTATCTCTTGCTGGAAATCAAATTCAGGACATATTCTCAATTCAAAAATACTATATTCGTCTGAAGTTTCTATTTCTTTCTGAGTATTATGAAGCGGAAGCGAACGGATATAATTCGCCTCATTGCCAGAAACTTTCAATGTGACTGTTTGTATTGTATTGTCGGTGACGATGATGCCATACGATTTATCAAAGAAATCCCGAGCATCGAAATTCTGCGACAATTGATATTTCACATCTAGCAAAAGACGGGACTCGTGGACACGATCGAGGGCATAAATTCGAATTTTTGTTTTCGATGAATACGGACATTCCGCAAGCATGTACCACCGTTGCTTGAATAATTTTACACAATAAGGATACACCGTAGTTACATATTCCTCGTCACTATAGAAACTTTGGTACGTTAGTTCCACAGCGGTATTGGTTTTCATAGCCTCAAGAATTAACGACAGATATTCCTGTCCCGAAGGAATGTTTTCAAGCAAGATACGATCTTTCAGGGTTTGGTTGTTCATTAGCAGATTACTCACCGACAAAGTCTGCAACAACCACGTCCGTAGGTCACCATTTTTAATTTCATCCTCATTCGAAATGAAATAGTGGTAGCCGCCTTTCGCCTCGCATTCAATATTGACGCCAAACATTTCCTGCGCCGCCTCGCACCATTTATGAAACGTACGCCGGGCAAGCGGCACGCCCTCGCTCATATCGTTTTCAAGCCATTTTTCACGAATTTCATTAAGCGTAATTCCATTAGAATTATAAATGGTTTCCACCAACCACGCATACTTGTTCAGAAGATTTTTTGACATATCTCAATTAATTTTGAGGTAAAATTAACCTCATCCTGTGCAAAAACAAGACACAGGTTTCAAAAATTTTTCAAAAAGTAAAAGGATTGTAGCGAATCCGGGATTCGAACCCGAATATCCACCGTGAGAGGGTGGTGTCCTAGCCATTAGACGAATTCGCCATAACTACGATGCAAAAATAAGAAGTTGTTTTTATTTTACAAAGATATTCCGAAAATTCAGCAAATCCTTTTGCTTTTTATAGTGCCATCGCCTTTAACTAAATTTGGCAAGATATTTGTATTTCCGAATAGTGTTTTGAATGTAACGTTTTTATTACGTTCTTTGTCTAACAAATAAATTGAAAACTATGAAACGTATTTTTTTAGCGATATTGTTCGCAAGTGTGGTTCCCTTCGTATCGTTTGCACAATGGGGCGACCCAGATGAAAACAAGCAATTAAGCGTCAGCGATTTGAAAGCGCCTGTTATTAAGTGGGACATGGAATCGTTCAACTTTGGCGAAATTCCACAAGGAATTCCTGTTGATGTTGTTTTTGAATTCACAAACACTGGTAATGCACCTCTGATTATTTCCAAAGTTGAGCCTGCCTGCAACTGTACCGACGCTGTTTGGCCAAAAACTCCGATAATGCCAGGTCAACGTGGACAGATTGGCGTTACGTTCGATGCGGCAACTGGCGGAAAATTCTCGAAAACAGCCGTGGTAACTTCGAATGCCAAGCCTACGGAACAGACATTGGTATTCACAGGTACCGTTGTTGCAAAAGCAAAGAAATAGCCTTATTTTATATATTTCTGACAAGACAAAAAGACAAACTGCGATTGCATGTTTGTCTTTTTTGTATAGAACATGCTGGAATCCATCAGTTTTTCTTATTTTTGACTATTAAAATATTCGGTAAAATGAAAAAATTATTTTTTTGCTCAATTCTTCTCTGCTTCGGCATCGGTGCGTTCGCACAACAGCCTACAGTAATGAAAACAGCAGAACGACTTGCCATGTGGAAGGATTCCCTGAATTTGACTGATGCACAGATGAAACAACTTTGGGAAATCGAGAAAAAATATAATCCGGAATTCGACACAGTGAAATTCGAAGGAATTTTCGATGAAATCCGTGCCCGTGAACAAACTCGGCAAACAAAAATCAAGGAAGTACTTACCGACGAACAAAATGCGCGGCTGACACAAATGCAGATAAACGAACGGAAAGCTCGCCGTCGTATGAGTTCACAAACAACCCAACAAGAATAATTTTCACAAATCAAAATCCATACGTATGAATCTACGCTACACTTTTCCGATACTATTTTTCGCTACGACCATTGTTGTTAGCGCATGTAATAAAGAACACGCTGCAGATCCCATTAATATCAGTAATATACAATTATCTTCGCACGAAGTTACAATCGCATACGAAGGCACGCAACATATTGACTATGAGATTTCCCCAAAAGAAGCCAAAGACAATTGCGTACGTTGGGAATTTGCCGATACGACCATCGTTGAAGCAATCGACAATAATACATTGTTTGGTATAAAATCCGGCGAAACGTGGGGATATCTTGTAAGCTGCGATAACACGGATGTGAAAGATTCTGTCCGCATCACGGTGCTGGAGAAGCAGTTCCGCTCCATTTCGGTGGACGACCCGAACATCCACTACGAAGGTCGTATTGTAGCATCGGAAAACGAGGTTGCATTCTTTTACCCAGGCACATCCATTTCGGTTGATTTTACAGGTACTACATTGTACGCTAAATTCAGCCAAGGCGACATTTTCTACTGGGTTGAAATCGACGACCAAGAGCCGTATAAACTTGCGATGAATGAAAAAACCAACTGGGTGAAAAGTAATATTTTCCGTGTTGCGGAAGATTTAGAAAAAGGCTCTCACACCGCGAAAATCACGTTGTGCAGCGAAGCGATTAACAAAAATGCTCGTTTCTACGGCTTCGAAATTGATGAAACCGCCGAAGTTTCCAAACCTGCGGAAAAGCCGTTGAAGTTCGAATTCATCGGAAATTCCATCACCTGTGGCTACGGAACCGAAGCAGCATCACACGATGAACACTTCAGCGACGCAACATCAAATTTCTGCCACACATTCGCTTACGCAACGGCGAAAGAATTTAACGCCGAACTTATGGTTGTTGCCCGCTCGGGAATTGGCGTTTACCGCAACTACGAAGACGTCGAGGAAGCGACAAGCTACGGCTCCATGCCTGACAATTACGAAAAAACTTGGCTGACCAAAAGCACGAAATGGGATTTCACGACCTACACGCCCGATATAGTGTTTATCAATTTAGGAACAAACGATGCATGGCAAATTGCCACCCTCGATTCCACTAAATTCGACAATCAATATAGAAAACTGCTGAACAGCGTAACGACAAATTATCCAAATGCGAAAGTTGTTTTGCTCACGGGTAGTATGATGGATGCAGATATGCTAAAGGTGATTAAACCTATTCTTAACAAACTCGCCACCGACTACGGTACCGAAGAGCATCCTTTCTATCGATACGATTTCGCAGGAACGGCTGGCAACGGCGCCGACTGGCATCCTAACACAAGACAGCAAGCCCAGATGGGGAAAAACTTGATTTCGTTCCTAAAGAAAAATGCGATTATTCAGTAGTCGCGTATTGCGATAAAACAGACTGATACACATTTTCGTAGATCTCTACTCCTTTTTCTAAGGAATAATAATCTTCCGCAACTGCCCGAAGGGATTTTCTGTCAGCTTTTGGCAGAGTAAGTATTTGATTTGCAATATGTTCGTATTCGTTTATGGAAAATTTTTCCACAACAAAACCTTGCGGGCAATGCGACATAATTTCGTCAACATCGCCTACGCCAGCATTGCAGACCAACGGCACGCCAACAGCCAATAACTCTCCCATTTTCGTTGGCGACGATGCTTTTTTTGAATATACAGGCTTGATGAAAAACATCGACCAATCTGACAGAGAAACGTAAGACGGGACATCTTCACGGTTAGCTTTTACCACACGCAACGACGAACGTGGAATATCTTTTCGCATAGCCATCGATTCCAGCCAATCTTTACTATCGGGGGTGATGCATAAGAAAATTGCATCATTGTTTTTTTCGTACAGAACTTTGAAGAAATCAAACATTTCGTCAGTCATGTACCATGTACCAAACGAACCTAAATAACTCAACACAAAATTGTTGTCGGAAATATGTAAAGTTTTTCTCAAAGTTTGCGATTTTTTCTCCTGATATGTGAATAGTTGCATATCAGCGCAACAAGGAATCACAGCAATAGGGACAGAATTTGTCTGATACGTTTTCCATGAACGTATTTCGTTTGCCCCGTTCTGTGTTAAACTAATAATATAATCAGACTTTGTAATAAATTCTTTTTCAACATTTTTGAAATAATTGTAAACCCAACGGTACAACCATTTTGATGTATTCCATATACCGCCATCCACACGCTCGTCAGCCCAAAAACCGCGCATATCAAAAATCCATGGAATACCAAATTTCTTTTTGCAGTATGCACCGACATGTGCACTGATGTAACTTCTACAATGAAGTAACCGTATATTGTTCAACGGATTAGCAACTAACTTTGCCGCTAAATTCTGTATTTTGTGCATATCGTACAACGTGGAAAATACAGGGGGCTTTGCTGTGTACGGAATTGGATGCCACACAATATTATTCTTTTCCAAAAGTTTGGAAATAAAAGATTTACGACGGTCAAAGGCGTCTTTTTTCTCACAACTAATAATGTGGATGGCAAATCCCTTTGCCGACAGACCTTTGAGATATGGAATAACCTGCGATTGGCCAAGATTGTCGGTCATTCCGTCGTACGACACATACAAAATTCCGCAGTTATTCGACATACAATTACATTTTTTCATTCATAAACTTCTGGACAAGAATCATTTGCCAAATTCTATTGTACAAATAATCATTGTGACCATTTTTGAATTTTCGAACCAATTTTTGTACTTGTTTCGGTTCAAAAATGCCAATCTCTCCCATCAAGTTTTTATTCAAATAATCATCGATAAGATATTGTAAATCTTTATGCAACCATTCGCATAATGGTATTGAAAATCCCCATTTTGGTCGGTCAAATAAATGAGCAGGAACATAGTCATACAAAACCTGTTTCAGTAAATATTTTTGGACACCGTTATGAATTTTCAGATTCTCATTCACGTTGAGGGCGAATTCCACAATGGAATAGTCAAGCAACGGCACACGCACTTCCAAAGAATATTTCATAGAAGAACGGTCAACTTTGGCAAGCAAATCTTCACGCAAATACGATTGAATGTCGAAAAACGACTGATTCTCTGTCGCGGAAAGTTTTCTGGAAGAATTTGTCCATTCGAACGGGCACGAAAATTCAGCCGCAAATTCTGGATTAAGCACCGTAGCGATTTCTTTTCGGGAAAACAAATACTGTTCCTGCGAAAAAATATGAGATGGAAGATGTTCCTCGTCAGGATAATTGAAAACGCCAGCAGCACGTTTCATTCTCGACGAGCCACAGCGCAATGCCCACGAAATCGGTTTATGAAACCGTTTCATCATTGGCGACTCAAGGCGTTTTGCCCAATTATATGCGCCATAGCCCATAAACAATTCATCGCCACCGTCACCAGACAGAATCATGGTTGCCTTAGTTTTCGCCAATTTCGAGACCAACATTGTTGGGATTGCCGACGAATCCGCAAACGGTTCATCAAATGTGTCGAGAATCGAGGGAATCAACTGAGACGCTTCCTTCTGTGACACAGTCAGTTCCGTATGATTTGTGCCCAAATACTCAGCGATTTGCCGCGCATAGTTGCTTTCATCGTATTTATTTTCAGCAAAAGCGATTGTAAATGTGTTCAGTTTGGTGGACAAATTACGTTGCGCAACCGCTGTAACCAACGAAGAATCAATACCTCCGCTTAAAAAAGTTCCATACGGAACATCGCTTCGCAGGCGGTAGCGGACAGATTGTTCAACCAAATCACGCAGGATTTCCTTTGCCGAATACACATCACTGATGGTTTCCGGCTCAATGTGGTCGGTTAGCGACCAATACGAGGAAATTGACATCCCCGCCGAAGAAACCTCAGCGTAGCTTCCCGCAGGCAATCGGAATATATTTGAATAAATTGTTTCCTCAACACCAGTATAACCAGTATGCAAGAAATGATTTAACGCAGAGTAATTCGTTGATTTATTTTTCCTTATAAAGTTTAATTCAAGTAATGCTTTTATCTCGGATGCAAATGCAAAATTTTGCCCGTCCCAAAAATAAAATAATGGCTTTACGCCAAGCCTGTCGCGGATTAGAAGCAGTTTCTTTTCGAAAGTGTCGTACAATGCAATTGCAAACATTCCGTTATAATATTCAACCGCTTCGATGCCATCGGAAACCAACGACTTGAGAACGATCTCCGTGTCAGATGAGGTTTTCACCTGAATCTGCTGTTCCCGTCGAATATCGTCGTAATTATAAACTTCGCCGTTATATACAATCACATAGCGACCATCATCGGAAACCATCGGCTGATTGGATTCATCTGATAAATCAATGATTTTCAGTCGTCTATGAACAAGACCGACACATTCGTCAGAAAAAACACCTTGATGTTCGGGACCTCTTGAAGCAATACTTTTACCAACCGTATCTAATTCGTTCGAATTAAATACATTATGATTAGAAAAATATCCAGCAATGCCACACATTTTTTATTGAATTCTAAGGTTCATTCCCGGCGAAAGTTTCGACGAAGTCAACCCATTCAAACTCTTGAGATTCTCGACAGTAGTGCCATACGCCTGGGAAATGCTCCAGAGCGTGTCACCCATTTTCACCGTATGGAATGCCGAACTGTTTGTCACAGGAGGCGTAATTGTTGTTTTTTTCTGAGTAGAATTTGTTGCCGCAACCGTTTTTTGAGCAGGTTTCGTTGAGGTCTGGGCATAGTTTCCCCCACCCTGTTTTGCAACATATACGACTAATTTATCGCCAATATGCAACATATTGCTGGAACGATGGTTCCAGGTTTTTAGTGCAGTAACCGATACCCCATATTTTGATGCAATTTTCGAATACGTATCTCCTTGTCTAACGGTGTAATAAACCTTGCTCTTGCCCGCTGTTGACGTAGAGTTGTCAACCCTCGACGGCGTTGAAGCGATTACCCGTTCTGGTTGTAAATTCAGATAAAGTGAATCCTTGTAGGCATAGATGGAATCTTGCAGACGGATAAATGGAGAAACTATTTCCAAAGGCAAGTACAGCGGGCTACCCTCTTCGCTATACGGAACCATATCCGCCTTATACTGTGGGTTTATGTCTTCGATTTCCTTCAAAGGAACTTGCAGATATTCAGCGACTTGCTTGAAATGCAATTTTTTCTTGACAATCACAGTATCCACCTGAGGGATTGTAACCTTGCGAGGATATAGATTGTGCAACTCATGATGTTCAAACACATAGAAGGCCGCAATGAACGCCGGCACATAGCTACGGGTTTCACGGGGCAAATTAGGATAAATCTCCCAAAAATCAGTTTTTCCGCCAGAACGAGCAATTGCCTTTTTAACATTGCCAGGTCCGCAGTTATACGCCGCAATCGCCAAAATCCAATCATCGAAAATCGAGTAAAGGCTATTGAGATATTTTGCCGCAGCATGGGTTGATTTCACTGGATCGCAACGTTCGTCGAGATACGAATCGATTTTCAGCCCGAACACCTTGCCGGTGGAAGGCATGAATTGCCAAAGACCACGGGCACCGGCTGGCGATTTTGCCTTGGGATTCAGCGCCGACTCAATAATCGACAGATATTTTAATTCCTGCGGGATGTCGTATTTTTCAAATATATCCTCGAACATCGGGAAATAGTATTCCGCCATGCCGAGCATTGTCGCCACAGAATTTCTTCGCCGTTCCGCATACACATTGATGTAGGTCTGCACCTTTTCATTGTAGGTAAGCGGCACAACGGAGCTCATCTGTTCGATACGTTTCTTATATTCCCTGTCGGAAAAATGTGGCACATACGTGCTGTCGTGATGATGATGCTTGGAATTGTCGGAATACTGAATAGCACCGGCATTCTGCGCATACCAAAGATTAACAAGACTATCAAGCTGAGTATTGTAATTATTCACAACAAAGTCTTCGCGCGTTGCGGAATCTATTGGACTATCAACCACGTCGTTTGGTTTCTGCGCTGATGCGAGAAGTCCCCACGACAATATTGACAGTAACAATGTTAGTTTTCTCATTCTTCCGTTTTTTGCGTTAATTCGTGGAACACATCTTCCAACGACTTATTTTGCTTAACATTTGCCGCCGTGTCGTTTGCCACGATTTTGCCATTGTTTATGATAATTACGCGATCGCATATCGCTTCAACCTCTTGCATAATGTGTGTTGACAGCATAACCGTCTTCGATTTTCCTTCCGCCTCAATCAAATTTCTTATATCCACTAATTGATTGGGGTCCAATCCAGTAGTCGGTTCATCTAAAACCAAAACTTTAGGATCGTGTACCAACACAGATGCCAATCCAACACGTTGGCGGTAGCCTTTCGAAAGTTCAGAGATTTTCTTATGCTGTTCTTTCGTTAAACCAACTCGCTCAATTATTTCATTTACAGATGATTCAATGTTTTTATTTAAACCATACATTCTGGCAATGAAAGTCAAATATTCGCGAACGTACATTTCAGGATACAGCGGATTATGTTCCGGCAGATACCCGATTTCTTTTTTCACTTCAATTGGATTGGAGCGGACATCCTTACCGTTCACAAGAACCTCGCCTTCAAATTCCGAAAGAAATCCAGTAATGACTTTCATCGTAGTGGATTTTCCCGCACCATTTGGTCCGATAAATCCGACAATCTCGCCCGATGGTATTTCAAATGAAATATCGTCAACCGCGCGTTGCGCTCCGTAAGTCTTTACTAAATTTCGTACCGAAATCGACATATCGCTTTTATTTTCCCCACGTATCAGGATGTTGACGCCATTCTTTCAGGCTCTCCATCTGTGCAGGTGTAATATATTTCCGTTCAGTTGCAAGTTCTATCAATGCCGTGTAGTTCGTAAGCGTATCGACTTTGCAATTTGCCTTGGCGAACGCATCCACCGAAACACTGAATTGATATGTGAATATCGCCAACATACCAAGCACGTTGACATTTGCGGCGCGAAGAGCTTCAACCGCCTTGAGGCTACTTCCGCCAGTTGAAATCAAATCTTCAATCACCACAACCTTCTGACCTTCTTCGTAATAGCCCTCGATTTGATTTCCCAAACCATGGTCTTTCGATGCCGAACGAACGTAGATAAAAGGAAGATTCAACGCCTCAGCGACCAACACGCCAACAGCGATTGCCCCTGTTGCAACACCAGCAATCACCTCAACATCAGGATATAACGCTTTCACTTTTTCGGCAAACGCCTGTTTCAGACATTCACGCACATTCGGATAAGAAAGTGTTTTACGATTGTCGCAGTAAATTGGCGACTTCCAGCCGCTCGCCCATGTGAAAGGTTGCTCTGGTTGTAATTTTATTGCTTTTATTTGCAATAAATTTTCTATTATTGTACTCTCAATGTTAGAAGTCATGGAACTTAAGATTTATTTTGAAAACAAATTCGTATTGTTAACCGACGGCAAAGGTACAAAAAAAAACGAGAACTTCCGTATCTGCCGAAACAAATCCGACATTCAGTCTGCAATCCGCGCCATTACTGAATCAGGCGAGGATTCCCTTGTGTTACAAAACGATAATTTTGAGGAATTGCTCGCACTTTTCAAATCGCAATTCAAATATATTGAAGCTGCGGGAGGATTCATCCGCAACGAATTTGGCGAATATCTGTTTATTTTCCGTCGTGAGAAATGGGACTTGCCAAAAGGGAAACTCGAAGAAGGCGAAACGCTTGAAATCGCTGCCATAAGGGAAGTCCAAGAAGAAACTGGGCTCCAGAAAATCACGGAAAACTCGTACCGCTGCTCCACCTGGCACACATACGAACTTCGTGGCGAACAAATTCTAAAACAGACATATTGGTATAACATGGAAGCACCAAAGAGTCAAGACAGCAAGCCTCAAATTGAAGAGGAAATTACTGAGCTTCAATGGGTTGAACCGAAAGATTTCGAGAAAATATTAAAGAATACGTTTCCTTCAATCATCAGTGTAATTAATGAGCAATAATCCACTGTAAAACAGTAGTTTTTATTGTTCTCTTTCGAACACCAGATGCTTTCGCATAAAGAAATTGAAGAAAAACACCACGATTTGCGCTATTGTGTTGCTAATCAAATAATTGATGCCGATGTGCCTTGTGAGAAACGTTGTTATTCCCACATTGATTCCTAAACCGACGGCTCCAATTGCTGTGAACAACGCAAATTGCAAGAGATTCTTTTTCGCTTTTTCCTCAACTTTGTGGAACACCCACAGCGAGCTCAGCACATAATTCACCAAACCAGCGAGCAATGAGGCGATAGCGGTGGAAACGCCCAAATAATCTTTCCCCAGCACATATTCAGTCAACGTCCAGAGTATGAGCATATTGGTAGCGTACCGTACGCCTTCGACCACGGCGTTACGAACAATCTGCACTTTTGTGTCCTCGGTTTTCCCGAAAAGTATGGTTTTTAATGTTGCCATTGTTTTCAGCCACTACGCAACGTTAATCGCTGTAGTCAATGTCGAAGTTTATTTCTACCGTATAGCCGTCGAATGTTTGTAACAGCGCATCAACCAATTGCTGACGCAGGGCTGCTTTGTCGGCAACCTTAAAATCGACAACGGCATCGAACGAAATGAGTTTTGTCTCTGTATCTATCAGAATACCATGAACTTGCAGAATTCCGTCGAATTGCATGATTCTGTCGCGGATATCGTTCTGCATTTTTCCTTGTGCATCGTCGTGACACTCAACGGCATACACGCCAATAGTCAGAAAGACGCCGTATTTCGTCACAATCGTCCGCTGAATTTGCTTCGACAGAACATGTATATCGTGTGCGCTCAGATTGGCATCAACCTCAATATGCACTGAGCCGATGGCACGATTGGGACCATAATTGTGAAGCACCAAGTCATACGCGCCAATCACGCCTTCGGTGTTACGAATGTCGGCCTTAATGTTTTGTGTGGTCTCGCTGTCGGAGCGAACGCCCAGAATCTGGCTCATCGGCTGCATAAACAATTCTATTCCCGATTTAAGAATGAAAACGGAAATAACGGCACCAATAAAACCATCGACCACGATACCGAAAATCATCGTCACCGCAATACCGACAAGCGTTGATGCGGAAATGGCGGCATCGAATATTGCATCAGCACCCGATGCGACAAGAGCGTCGGAACTGAGTTGCTCCCCTTTCCGTTTTACATATCGGCCCAGCACAATCTTCGTGACAATGGCAACGGAAATGATTATCACAGCGACAAACGAATATTCTGGTTCTACAGGATCGATTATCTTCTTCACCGACTCTATCAACGACGTTGTTCCCGCAGCAAACACCAGCCCGGCAATCAGAATTGCGCTGAAATACTCTATTCTACCATATCCGAACGGATGATTCTTGTCGGGTTTGCGATGCGCCAGGCGAATACCGATAATCGTTATCACCGACGACAACGCGTCACTTAAATTGTTTACGGCATCAAGAAGAATAGCGATGGAGTTTGCCATCAAACCGACAAACGCCTTGAACGAAGCCAAGAAAATGTTTGCCACAATACCGACCACGCTTGTTTGCGTGATTTGTTTCTCTCGCGATGTAATCTTTCCCATAGTAATTTTTTTCACAAATTTAGTTTTTTTGCTGAGAATGCATAGGTGATTTTGAAATTGAATTCAAACTAAAATCCCTATCTTTGGGCAATAAAATTTTGAGTATGAATACAAAACCTATATTTATCGCTGGTCCATGTGTGATTGAAACAATGGACATTTTGGAAGAAGTGGCTACCGAACTTGTTCGTTTGAACAAGAAATTCGGCATCGACATTATTTTCAAATCGTCGTTCGACAAGGCAAACCGTACGTCGTTGTCGTCGTTCCGCGGTCCAGGACTTGAGAAAGGTCTGCAAATGTTGGCAGACATCAAGTCGAAATATGGTTTAAAAATAGTGACCGACATTCACGAATCGTTTCAGGCACAGCCAGTTGGCGAGGTTGCCGACGTTCTGCAAATTCCCGCCTTTCTCTGTCGGCAGACCGACTTGCTTGTCGCTGCGGCAAAGACGGGGAAAATCGTCAACATAAAGAAAGCACAGTTTCTATCGGGTTTTGACATGAAATATCCTGTGGAAAAAGTCCGCAATTCCGGCAACGACAATGTATGGCTGACAGAACGAGGAAACATGTACGGCTACAACAACCTTGCTGTTGACTTCCGCAACATTGCCGACATGAAACAGTTTACACCAACGGTAATTATGGACTGCACACATTCCGTACAACGTCCCGGTGCGGCAGGCGGAAAAACGGGCGGCGATCGTCAGTTTGTTCCAGCAATGGCTTTGGCGGCAAAAGCGTTTGGTGCAAGCGGTTATTTCTTCGAAATACATCCTAATCCCGAAGTAGCAAAAAGCGACGGACCAAATATGTTGTTTTTGAAGGATTTTGAAAAGGTAATTGAATCGTTACTTTAATACTTAATGCGGGTTCATAATGAGATATAATGCCATACCATCGAATCTATTCGTAAAGAATCGGAAGAAGGTTCTTGAAAAATTGCCGGCATGCAGTTCTGCAGTACTATTCTCGAATCCGCAAATGCCGAAAAACGGCGACGAATTCCATCCCTACCGCCAAAGTTCTGATTTTTTCTATCTGACAGGTATCTGTCAAGAAAAATCCATCTTGGTACTTACCAATACCGACAAGGAAACTCAAGCAATTTTGTTTATCCTTGAGCAAAAACCCGAATTGGAACAATGGGAAGGTAGGAAACTCACAAACGCCGAAGCAACCGAAATTTCAGGGATTTACGAGGTTCATTTTATAGAAGAATTTGATTCGATTTGGAATGAACTTGCACTTAAAAGCGACCATCTGTTTTTTTGCCAAAACCTCAACCCTCGCCTAAAAACCGATTTGCTTCTCCCCGACAAATTGTTTGGAGATGAACTTGCGCGGAAATGGCAAAACAAAGACGTTCAATGTCTTGCAGGAATCATATCGGAATGTCGCATTGTGAAGGAACCCGAAGAAATCGCATTGATTCAAACCGCGTCGAACATTACCCGAGAAGCATTTCTTGAGATTTTACCACACATCAAAACAGGCATCCACGAGTATGAAATTGAGGCGATTATGACAAGTGTATTTCTCCGAAACGGAGCTAACGGCCATGCATTTGAGCCGATTATTTCCAACGGGCGGAACACCTGTTATCTCCACTACATAAAAAATGACCAACTTTTGCAGGACGGGAATCTTGTGCTCATGGATTTCGGAGCCGAATATGCCAACTACGCAAGCGACTGCACGCGTGTGTTTCCCGTAAATGGCAGATTCACCAAGCGACAAAAAGAATTTTACAACGCCGTACTTCGTGTTTTTAAGGAAATCCGTTCCACGATCCGACCAGGGATTACCATCAACGACTATCAGAAAACGACCTGTCAACTTATTCAGGAAGAACTGCTTACACTTGGCCTTCTCACGCAAAACGACATACAGACAAGAGGCGACAAACCCGCATATTTCAAATATTTTATGCATGGTATTTCCCATTTCATCGGTCTCGACACGCACGATGTGGGAGAGAAAACAGAGATTCTACGTCCAGGAATGGTGGTCAGCTGCGAGCCGGGCATTTATTGCTTCGAGGAAAACACAGGTATTCGTCTGGAAGACACCATTTTAGTAACCGAAGACGACTCGTACGATTTTATGGAAACACTTCCGATAGAATTGGAAGAAATTGAAGAACTAATGAATTGTTAATCTTTAAGTTTCAATGCTTTCTTAAAGTTATCCTTGAAAGTAAGACCAATAGGAATCTCTTTATCACCAATTTTCAGTACATTCCCCTTTACCATATTCACTTTTTCTTTTGCAACAATATATGATTTATGCACGCGGATAAATTTATCACGGGGGAGTTTCTCCAACATTCCTTTGATATTAGTCAACGTGACGATACGCTTCATCGAAGTCACTATCTTCACATAATCCTTGAGTCCTTCCACGTATAAAATATCTTTATATAATATCTTTACATCCTGATAATCAGCACGAACGAACAAATAATCTAATGTATCGTTTGAAGTGGCCGACTGTTTTCTATACTGAATCTGTTCCTTAACCTTTTCAACTGCTGTATTGAACCGTTCGGGAGAAATTGGCTTGAGAAGATAATCCACCGCGCTCACCTCGAATCCCTCTACGGCATACTGGTCGTACGCAGTAGTGAACACCACAAGCGGAGGATTTTCCAACGACTTCACCAACTGCATACCCGACACACCCGGCATCTGAATATCGAGAAACAATACATCAACAGTTTCTTTGCGAAGCAATGCAACAACCTCGTCAGCATTCTTACACACCCCAACAAGTTGAAGTTCAGTATTTTGAGACACATACATTTCTAAAATCTCACGAGCCAATGGCTCATCATCAACAATCACACACCGAATCATACCTTTATCCTTAAGTCAACACTATACAACGAATCCGTTTCCGAAATATGTAACGAATGTCCCGAACCATAAATAATCTGAAGCCGCGTCTTTACATTCTGGATGCCAATGCCATGTGCGGCATCCTTGGTTGCGCCTTCAATCTTATATATTTCATTCTGAACGGAAAACGATATTTCACTTGCAGTAACACTTATATGTATTGAGATATTAACCTTTCCATCGGCATTCCGTCCATGCTTGAACGCATTCTCCACAAAAGGAATCAGCACCATCGGCGCAATTTTCACCGTTTCCTGCGTGGTTCTGTTTTCCACAAAATCCACCACACTTTCGGGCGACATCCGAAGTTTCTGCAAACTCACGTAATTATGCAGATACTCTATTTCTTTCTCAACATCAACAAAATCCTCGGCACTATCGTAGGTGTTGTAGCGGAGCAAATTAGAGAATGTTAAAATCGCATTCGGCAAATTGTCGGATTTCTTCAACGCCAAGGAATACAAGCTGTTCATGGCATTGAACAAGAAATGCGGGCTCAATTGCGACTTCAGCAATTGCAGATTCGACTCCGCCTGTTGCCGCTCCATCTCCTTAAGAAGTTGCTCACGCTTAGCATTTTGAACAGAATAGCCGTACATCCCGCTCGCAGCCAAGGTTATAAAGAAAATGACACAACGAGTGATTATCTTTGCTTTTCCCTGCAACATAACAATGGACGGATTCTCCGCGCAAATCAGTTCGGTCAGTTTTGCAAGGACAGGTGTCAGCATAAAAAAGATGAAGAAAAAGACTCCGCATAAAATGAACACCGAGGAGAAATAGTACAAGTATCGACGCTTGATGAAGAAATACGGCAGGACGATTTCTGAATGAAGATAAAAAATGGTTATCGGTGCGACATAGAGCAATGTGTGAAACGCCAACAGATTCACACTGAATGGATTAGCGGAAAACACATGTGGAACGATTATCAATACGAACCACGACAACGAATGCTTAATTGTATCTACAACACCCTTCGACATACTATAATTTTCATATCAAAGGTAGCATATTCCGAAAAATGTGAATTTTTTCTATACAAAACTCACAAATATATAGACGATAATAATGACATTTCAGTTATTCCTTCGATTTACTTTTCATTGCAAAATATTATTTTCGGTAAAATCGAATTTTCAAAATTTCTTGAAATTTTCCACTGCTCGCTTCCACTCCTCCAGCACCGGTGCAGGTTTTTCGTTCTCAATATGCACAAACGTCGTGACTGAAAAGTTTGCAAGTTGCTCACCTTCAATAGTTTTCTTGAAAATTGCCTGGAGCATATCGAAACTGGAATTCCCCCAACGAACAACCTTGTTTTTCACACAAATTTCGTCGGTTAGATACAAGGGTTTTACGTAGGTTGTATTTACCTGACAGATAAGTGTGTTAGACGTCTTTGCCTGAAGCACTTCTTTAAAATAATGCATGCGTCCCAAGTCGTAATACGAATGATACACGCCATTGTTGATATGGCCGTTGCTGTCCATGTCGGTAAAGCGAACTTGAATTTCCACCGAATGAGAAAATGCCTGCTGTAAAACCTCGTCTTTTGTCATTACTTGCGAATTATAGTGATTTGTCCGTTGTTTGATAATTTAATGATTTGCGAAGCCTTTGCCTTTTTCATATCGTTCTGACGATAGTTCACCACATAGTCAACAGCATCAATTATTTGACTATCAATATCTTGGAAGATTTCAGCCGTTGGATTTCCATGGATATTCGCCGAGGTGGAAACAATAGGTTTTCGGAACTGCTGAATCAGTTGGTCGGTGAAAGGCTCGCTCGTCACACGAATGCCTATGCTGCCGTCCTGCCCCACAAGATTTTCCGGAAGATTTCGTGCCTTGTCGAAAATAATGGTCATAGGCGAAGTCGCGCAATCAATCAAATCGTATGCAACTTGCGGCATATCAACAACATAGCGTTCAAGCATCGCCACAGAATTAACCAGCACAAGCAACGGAATATTGCCGTCGCGGTGTTTCAGTTTGAAAACCTTGTCGATTGCTTCGGCGTTGGTGGCATCGCAACCAATACCCCAAATGGTATCGGTTGGGTACAGAATGGTGCCGCCGGAACGAAGCACCTCGCAACATTTTTTTATATCTTCTTTCATTTGTATATCAAAACATTTATTTTTTCTGGTGAAAGCATCATGGCCGCCACTTTTTTTATCATTTCGTTGGTAACGGCATTTATTTTCCGGGAAACTTCCTCGAACGAATCTATGTGATTGAACCACCAACACGATTTCGCGTTATTCAGCATGAGCGACATATAATTATCGTCGGAGATGGCAAGTTGTCCCAGAATCTGTTGTTTGTAGGTAGCAAGTTGTTCTTCGGGAAGACCGTTTGCCACAATGTCGGCAAACAGGTTTGCAATAATTTTCTGACACTGTGGCACTTTCGCATAGTCCGTTCCAAAATAAACGGCAAACACGCCCGTATCGGAATAGGCAGTATAATTCGCCTCAATATTGTACGTAAGTCCCTGTTCCTCACGGAGTTTCAGATTTAGCAACGCATTGAACGACGGGCCTCCCAAAATATTCGTCAGCAACGAAGACGCAAACTTCAAGTCGCTGGAGATTGCCGGAGCATACGAACCCAACACACAATGAGCCTGGTGAGTCTTTTTATTCTTCACGATATTGAAATTCGTTCCACGTGGAACAAATGGTTTTTCTGCCAGTTTTTCCTGCTGTGTGTCAGTAGTTTGGCCGAAGTAAGTTTGTGCAAAACTTTTAATCTTTTCCAAATCTACCCCACCTACATACGACACGACAAGGCGCTCATTTCTGTATAGTTTCCGATAGGCGGCAAGCACATCGGAGCGTTTCATTTTGCGGACCGACGATTTTGTCCCCAGAATGTTCGACGCAAGCGAATGTCCAGCAAACAATAGTTCTTCAAAGTCATCGTAGATTATTTCGGCAGGAGAATCCTCGTACGATTCTATTTCGTCTATCACTACCGTTTTTTCTTTTTTCAGTTCCTCTTCGGGGAATACGGAGTTGTGAAAAATCTCGCTCAACACCGAGAACGCCCGTTCCACGTGGTTGTTGGCAATAGCGATTTGGAAACACGTTTCCTCCTTGGCGGTGTAGGCGTTCATTTCGCCGCCCACCGATTCCACCATATTCATCAGTTCCGAATAGGAATATTTGTCAGTTCCCTTGAAAATTGCATGTTCAATCAAGTGCGAAACACCCAGTGTTTCACCGTCGTTGCGGGAGCCAGAGGCCAGGTACAGGCCGACATACGAAGCAGATGAATCGGCAGCGGACAAGCATAGTTTTGTCCCATTGGCAAGAGTTAGCGTGGTTTCTTTGTTTTTCACAATATTTTTTTCGCAAATATACATTTTTTCCGTTCATTTCTTTTGGTGGCAAAAGAAACGAACCAAAGAAAAACCACCGACGGACCTGCTCCACTAAAAATCAACTGCGTTCCGCTAAAAGAGTTGAAGTGCCGCACTTTCGTAGTGCAAGCCGTCATGTATTAGGGCACCAACTCTTTTTACGCTGCACTCCATTGATTTTCTTAACGCTCCGCAGCTCAGTCGGAAAGGGCTGACGGCGTTTTTTGTTACTTTTTGTCGTTGAAGACAAAAAAGTAAAAGAAATTCTTCTTATTTTTGAAATTATAATTAATACAACATGAAACGATTCTATCTTACAAGTGTTATTTTAGGTCTTTTGACGTTGATTGTAGCGTCGTTTAATGCACAGGCACAGAACGAATTTGTTGATTTGGGTTTAAGCGTTACATGGGCTACGTGTAACGTTGGTGCGAATTCTCCAGAGGGAAATGGAGAGTATTACACATTTGACAATGCGTTAACGTTAGAGAATAACGGGAACAGATTACCCACAAAAGAGGAATTTCAAGAACTGATTGATAATTGCAAGTGGAAATGGACTAAAAAGAAAAGAGTATGGGGTTATAAGGCGACAAGCAAAAAGAATGGAAACAGTATTTTTCTTCCTGCTGCTGGCTA
>JAFZOY010000027.1 GCA_017552705.1 Bacteroidales bacterium | reverse complement strand
CCATGACTTATGTCGAATTGGTTGAAACGGTGACACCTGTTGAAGCATCGGAAATATTGGAAACATCAAGACAAAGGATAACACAAATTCTAAACGATGATATCATTCCATCCCATATCGTCAACGGTAAACCTGTTTTCAGGTTGGATGATGTTTTGGAATACAAGGAAAATAGAAGCGTTGGCAGACCTAAAAAGGAGGATTAGAAATGGTCATGCGAGGTATCGACATTTCCAATTGGCAAGCTGGATTGAACATTGCAAAGATGGATTGTGATTTCTTCATCATGAAAGCAACTGAGGGAAAAACATTCGTAGATGCTTATTGCAACGAATGGGTAGATGATTGCATCAGATTGAAAAAACCTTTCGGCTTCTACCATTTCGCGGGTACTAACAACCCAATTGAAGAAGCGAATTTCTTTTACAGGCAATGCAAAGGTTATTTCGGAAAAGGCATTCCAGTTCTTGATTACGAAGTGGAGAATTCAAACAACGCCCAATGGTGCGAAAAGTTCATCAAACGTGTTCATGATCTAAGTGGTGTTTGGTGCATGTTGTACATCAGCGCTTATCGTGTAGGCCATTACAACGACTCTTGGATTCCTAGAAAATGCCCGTTGTGGATTGCTGGATATCCCAAAACCTATGCAAATTGGACAATCGATAAAATGCCCTACTCGGTTAAACCTTGGGCAAATGCGGTTATATGGCAATTCACAAGCCAATTGATATTGCATGGTTACGTTGGCAAATTGGACGGAGATATTGCATACATGTCTGCTAAACGATGGAACAGTTACGCGAAAGCAAAAACCACTCAAACAACCGATGAAACCGAGAAAAAGCAGACGATAGACGATATCGTGAAAGATGTGCTAGACGGTAAATATGGCAATGGCGAAACACGCAAGAAGAAATTAGGCAAGAATTATGCAAAGGTGCAAAAACGCATTGATACGTTGTATGATATAGCTGATGAAGTAATCGATGGAAAATGGGGTAAGGGCTGGAACCGTGAACAATCGCTGAATGGTGCGGGTTATCCGTATGAGCTGGTGCAGCGGATTGTAAACGAGAAAATGGCTTGAAAATGGGCTGAATTGATTGATTTCAATGGGTGTTAGGATTTGAAATGGATGCAAACGCAATCATTCAAGCAATAGGGTCAGTGGGTTTCCCAATAGTGGCCTGTTGCGCATTGTTCTATCTCTACGACAAGACGATAACCAAACTTACTGCAACTCTTGAAAAGATGGATAAAACCCTCGACAAGCTATATGATAAAACCGTTACGAAAGATGATGAATAATGGATATCCTACTTAGCATGTACCATCTAATGATCTTGATGCTGATTCCAGCTTTCATAGGTTCGATAGCACTTATTGCCGATACCTATACTCAATGGCATTACTATCAATGGATCAGGCAAGATAGGGAAATGAAAAATCCCATTCCAGACGAACTTGCAAACCTCGAACAATACGAGGATTTCGACAAAGAATAACTTGTGAAGATTCCTACACAATTGAAATCCCTCCGCGCGTTCCCTTCTCCCCTG
>JAFZOY010000026.1 GCA_017552705.1 Bacteroidales bacterium | reverse complement strand
TTCCTGGTCTTCAGGAGGAAATGTGTTCACGTCGAAGTGGTAGCGGGCGTGTCCTTTGGCTGTGTAAACCGTGTCGAACGAGTCGTAGATTGCCTGCACTTGTTCTTCGGTGTAGCCAAATTCGAGCAGGGCAGCTTTCCCGGCTTGATATTTTCCGACTGTTCTTGTTTTGTTTGCCACGTCGTAGTTTTGTCTTGACTCAATGTGTGCGATACGGGTGTATAAATCTTGGTAATTGATGTAATCCAATTCGATTTCGACTGGTTCGTCTTCGAATTCGGTTAAATCAATTTCTCTATCTGAGATTGCAAGAGGGCAACAGAGTAGAATGATTCCTGTAATCGCTGTGATGGTAGTTTTTACCTCGTTGATACTGAACAATTTGCGCATATATCTTCTATTAAAAACGAGGCAAAGGTAAAATTTTTTAATAAAAAACAAACTTTTTTCAAAAAACTTTCATACCTTTACATTTTTGTTCTGTTGTCAAACCGCTTGCGCTCTGTGGAATAGAAGAAATATTTTCAGTATAAAAAAATAAAAAGGCAGTTGGAAATTTCCGACTGCCTTTCTCATTATAAAAAATGAAACGAATTTATTCGTGAGGAATTGGAACGATACCAAGTACACCTGATGGGTTTGGATTTGTGTCCATCATACCTGTGATGAAGTCCAATGCGAATATGAATACGAAGAAAGACACAAATACGATAATCGCCATTTTAATGAATTGTTTTGATTCAACCTGGCGACGGATTCTGTCTTGCTCACGGATAGCCCACGTAATGTTAGTGATGATTTTACCGAAAGCTTCGCTTGAACGTTGCACAACAAAATCAACAGTTCCCGAAGAAACTTGTTCTGAAGTGAGGAGCATAATATCCATACTTGGATCTTCCGCCTTGATTTGAGAAATCACATTTAATTCCTTTTGTAAATCTTCTTCTTTTGTGAAATCTGGAGTTACAAGAATAAGAATGATGATGGAATTGTTAGGAAACTTGGATACATCAAGGAAATTCTTTGCCGAAGCAGCGTCAACAAACGATTTTGTCTTTTTGTAGCTTCGTGTGCTCTTGAATTGCTCTTGGATAGGTTTTGTCGTATCTTCAGGACCTACTAAGAAAATAAAAACTTCACTTTTTGTGGTTTTCAAACCAGTGTTGCCAGTAGGGACTTCACCACTACCAGTCTTACGTTTGGCCTGTGAAATGTTATAGCGGTTGTTTTCCTCCGCAACGCATTCAGCCTTTAACTTTTTCAGCTCGTAGCTTCTGTCCTTTGAACTTTTTTTACTTACCATATTTGTAATCAATAGTTTTTCAGCATAAAAATAATATAATTTTTGTCAAATCGTGAAAATAAATCCACTTTTTTTGCAAAAAGTCGTTTTTTTTCTACAAAAATCATAATTTCTTTCAATAAAAGACTCTTTTTCCATATAAAAAGTTTCGGCAAGCATAGAATTATCCGTTTTTGGGAATCATAAATCTATTGTCTTATTTTTTTTATGTTGGTCAAACTGAAATTCTGGCGCATGTTGGTTATGTGCTTCTATTCGTTCTTTCAAAATTATTGAAAACGATAATGTAAATAATTGCGATTGAGTGATTTTGCTGAAATCTCCCAAAGCGCCATTGTAATCTTTGTTAAGAAAATCGTTGAAATAATAGGTCGCTTTTATGTTGAGCGAAATAGGTGTCTGTATGCCTACGAATGCCGATGGAATCAGGTTTGGCGTGGCGTCGCTGATCCATTCTCCTTCTTTTGTGACTTTTTTGTTACCCGCTGTTTCATATAATTTCTGACGGAAATGAAATGCCCAGTCAATACCGCCGCCAGCATAAAACCAGCTGCCTTTGTCGAACCAGCCTGCTTTTGCCGCAAACGAAAGCCCTGCTGTGAATACACGTCGTTTGATGTGGTCGTATGTGATTGTGTCGCTGTTGCGTACAACCTGTTCGTTTTTTGTTTTGATACCAATATTTTTTATGGAAATACCAGGCATCAATCCGAAATGGTTGTTGTAGTTGATGTTCATAAAATACGGAACATTCGTGAAATATGACGTGCGAACGCCATTTTGCGCCGTATTGTCCTCAATATTTGTTTGTGTGAATTGGAAAATCAATTCTCCCGGGTCGGTAAAATATACTCTTTTGTGCCTTTCCTGTCCGAAAACAGAAGAAAGCATACAAAGTAACGATATGAAAATCAGTAATTTTTTCATTTATATAACCCGTCAATTACTTTTCCTGTTGCCATATTTGGCCTCGCTGTTTTTGTAATTTCCGACAAAGTTACGATAATATCGGTAATTTCTATTGGTTGTTTCATAATTTTTGGTTCCATTTTCCAACCATACCATAATAATGGTACGTGTGTATCGTAGTTGTAAGGCGAAATATGTGAGCCTACGGATTCCACGGTTTGCTCGCCCCAGCCAGGTTTGAGCGTGATGAAAATGTTTCCCGAACGTTCTATATTGTAGGTATTGTCAACTAATTTGAATGTGGCGTTCGAACAGAAATTGTGGTCGGCGAGCCATACGGAGCCTATTGCCGACTGGATTCCCGAAAGTTGGGCGATAAATTCACAGCAATCGTCTTCAACTTCGGCAACTGTCAGATCGTGTTTTTTTATTGTGTTGGTATTCAGATATATCTGCAAATCCTGATAATGTTCAATCCAATTGTCCTCGCCATACGTCACGTCAAGATGCTTGTCGATAAGGTACATGGTTTCAACGGGTTTGAATGTTCCCAATTTCATTGATTTTTGTGATTCGCATTTTGGTGAAATTGACATTCCGTGGTTCGAGGTTAAAATAAAGAGGAAATTGTCTTTCCCGATGTGTGTTTCCAAATAATTAAGGAAAAACATCAGTTCAAAATCAAGACGGATGTAGGTGTCTTCAACTTCTTTTGACAAACAACCGAATCGGTTTCCGATTTCTTCGGTTGCTGTGTAGGCAATAGTCAGAAAATCAACACTTTGTCGTTTTCCAAGTTGTTCTTTTTCAATCAGTTCTATTGCCATGTCCTTCGTGTAGGAATTGCCGTAGGGCGTGCATTTCAGTATTTTGTATGGTTTGTACGGATCTTTTAGTTTTTGCAGAAAATACGGAAACGTGTTTTGGTTGCGGATGCCGATTTCGTATTTTGCGTCGTCGCGAGTTGATTCTTTGTAGGTGTGCATTGGCAAAAATGTGTTCCACGTACGGTTTGCGTACACGTTGCCCAGACCTTTATTGTTGAAAGAATTGAGCCACGAGGGTAATACATTATTATAATATGTACCGCTCATCCATTCGCCGCTGTATTCGTCGAGCCAATAAACGCCGTCTGACCAATGGCCTGCACAGAGCACTGCTGCCTGCTGGTCGAGGCTGATGGAGTAGGAGCGGTAACGCCCGAAGCTCTGCGAAAGCAATTCATCGCCGTAGGTGGTGGCAAGCATTTTCTTTGCGGAAACCTGATATTCATCGTGTGCATCGACGCCGATACTGAGGTAATGGTCGTCGGAAACGCAGTTTACTCTCGACTTAGTTTTTCGGTTGTACCATGAGTTCCCTATGATGCCATGGTTTGATGGAGTAGTCCCTGTGGAAATCGATGCAAACCCTGATGCACTTTGTCCGTACGAAAAATTCACGTGCGCATCGACGCAATGCACGCCCGATGTGATGATTTTTTTGAATCCACCGCTTGAAAAATGTGTGCTGAATCGTTCCAAATATTCATATCGCATTTGCTCAACCACCACAAGCACAATGAGTTTTGGCTTGTCGGGGTGCGTTGCTTGGGCAAAACCCTGCAATACTGCGCAGGAAAATATAAGCGAAAGTATGAATGTTTGAAACGACGGTTTGCTATACATATATATTAGTATGCTTTGAGGCTTAAGTCCAAACTACTGATATGGTGTGTCAAAGCTCCAACAGATATGTAGTCAACGCCAGCTTCCGCATAGGCACGAATCGATTCTTTTGTTATGCCACCTGAAGATTCCGTTTTGCATTTCCCATTGATGAGCGCAACCGCTTTTTTCGTTTCTTCGGGTGTGAAATTATCAATAAGGATGCGTTCAACATCGAATTTCAGTATTTCTTCGATTTCGGCGAGCGTGCGGGCTTCCACCTCGATTTTAAGGTCTTTGCCTTTCGCTTTCAGATATTCCTTCGTTTTGGTGATTGCCTGCGTAACACCGCCAGCGTAGTCTATATGGTTGTCTTTTATCAAAATCATATCATACAGACCGATACGATGGTTTTCGCCACCGCCGATTTTTACCGCATATTTTTCCAACAAACGCAATCCTGGCGTGGTTTTGCGGGTGTCGAGAATTTTTGTGTTTGTGCCTTCGAGCAGTTTCACATATTCGTGTGTTTGTGTGGCGATTCCGCTCAGGCGTTGCATAAAATTCAGAACCAATCGTTCCGTTTGTAGGATTGAAATAGTTTTACCTTCAACGGTAAAAGCAATGTCGCCTTTTTTTATCGCGTCGCCGTCGTGCAGTATTTGGTTCATTTTGAGCGAAGGATCGAATTCCGCAAAAATTTTCTTCGCCAATTCCACGCCACAGAGAATACCATCTTGCTTTACAAGCAGGCGCGCTCTGCCTTCCAAATCGTGGGGAATACACGAAAGAGTTGTATGGTCACCATCGCCAATATCTTCTTTGAAGGCGATGTCAATAACTGCATCAATAAGAGGACTTTCAATCATAATTAAGAATATTTTGAAATAGTAGCCAAATGTAATATTATTTCTTGATATATGAAGTCTGATTGTAATATATTCTTCGTGTATATCGTTAATACTCTGTGAATAACTATTATTTTTATTTCAAAAAAAATCGTATATTTGCACTTTCAAAAATTACTATGGCAAAAGGTAGATTTCGATTTAACCCTGAAACTCTTCAGTACGAGAAAATAGAGACATCGCTAAAAAAGATGTTGGGTATGGGCGTTTCGTACCTTGTTGTGATTATAGTAGTTGGTTTCACCTTTATGTTTACTTGGTTGCATTTTTTCCCTTCAACTCGTGAAAAAGAGTTGATTGATGAGAATAAAATGCTGCGAAACCAGTATAAATCGTTGAACAGCCGTCTTGGCAATATGGAAGACGTGTTGAACGACTTGGCCGACAAAGACAATAATATCTATCGTATGGTTTTTGAATCGGAGCCTATTCCCGATGCAGTTAGAAATGGAGGTTTCGGTGGGGTGAACCGATATGCGGAAATTGAGGCTGTGCCGAATATGGAACTGGTGGTGCAGACCAACAAGCGAATGGATATTTTGATGAAAAAGATTTATATTCAATCGCTTTCGTTCGACACGATTGTTGATTTGGCTAAAAATAAACAGGAAATGCTTCAGCATATTCCGGGCATCCAGCCTTTGAAGACATACAAATATGTCTCTGGTTTTGGTACGCGTATGCACCCTATATACAAAACGTTGCGAACCCATACGGGTATTGATTTGGTGGCTCCTACAGGAACGAAAATCTATGCAACGGGTGATGGTGTGGTTACATCGGCGAAATTCGAACGGGGATATGGCAAGGCGATTGTGATTGACCACGGCTATCAGTATAAATCAATGTACGCGCATTGCTCCGAAATTTTGGTTCGCCAAGGACAAAAAGTTAAACGCGGTGATTTAATCGGTTTAGTCGGAAGTACCGGCGTTTCAACGGGTTCGCATCTTCATTATGAAATAATCAAAGGCGGACAAAAAGTGAATCCAATCAATTATTTCTTGAACGACCTTTCTCCAAGTGAATTCGAGGAAATCCGTCAAATTTCCATCCAAACAAACCAATCGTTTGATTAAACGCCCTGCAATTGGGGAGTTTATTGACAATCTTGTTTTTCTTTCATTTAAGTGAATGAGATACGTTTTTTTTTCTTACATTAGCACGCGAAAATAAAAAACCGAAAGGTTGATTGATTTGTTTAACAATTTTAACGTATAAAAAATGATTAGTTACAAAGATCTTGGCTTGGTGAACACAAAAGAAATGTTTGCTAAAGCAATCAACGGAGGTTATGCAATTCCTGCATTCAACTTCAACAACATGGAGCAACTTCAGGCTATCATTATGGCTTGTGCAGAACAAAAATCTCCAGTAATCCTTCAAGTTTCAAAAGGTGCACGTCAGTATGCTAACCAAACATTGCTTCGCTACATGGCTGAAGGTGCTGTTGCGTATGCAAAAGAATTGGGTTGGGAACGTCCACAAATCGTTCTTCACCTTGACCACGGTGATTCTTTCGAACTTTGCAAGAGCTGTGTTGACATGGGCTTCTCTTCTGTAATGATTGATGGTTCATCTCTTCCTTACGACGAAAACGTAGCTTTGACAAAGAAAGTTGTTGAATACGCTCACAAATATGATGTTACTGTAGAAGGCGAACTTGGCGTTTTGGCTGGTGTTGAAGACGAAGTACAAGCTGAGGAATCTCACTACACAAAACCAGAAGAAGTTATCGACTTCGTTACAAAAACTGGTTGCGATTCATTGGCAATCTCTATCGGTACTTCTCACGGTGCTTACAAATTCAAACCGGAACAATGTACTCGTAATGCAGAAGGTAAATTAGTTCCTCCTCCATTGGCATTCGACGTTTTGGCTGAAATCGAAAAGAAACTTCCTGGTTTCCCAATCGTGCTTCACGGTTCTTCTTCAGTTCCTCAAGACGAAGTTGACACAATCAACAAATACGGAGGTAAACTTCCTGATGCTGTTGGTATTCCAGAAGAACAATTGCGTAAGGCAGCTAAGTCGGCAGTTTGCAAAATCAACATCGACTCTGACAGCCGTTTGGCTATGACTGCTGCTATCCGTCAAACATTTGCTGAAAAACCAGGAGAATTCGACCCACGTAAATATCTTGGTCCAGCTCGTGACAATATGAAGAAAATGTACACTCACAAAATCGTGAACGTACTTGGTTCTAACGGAAAAGCTGAATAATTTTTAGTTAATACTAATACGGAAAGGGCGATACTGAAAAGTGTCGCCCTTTTTTGTTGAACAAATTGCCGAAAAGAATCCTGAGAGATTGTATCTTTGCCGATGCAAAAAATAGGGTAATGAAACAAACTACGCTGTGTTATTTGGAAAAAGATGGGCGCTATTTGATGCTGCATCGGACAAAAAAGGCAAACGACATCAATCACGATAAGTGGATTGGAGTCGGCGGCAAATTCGAACCTGGGGAAACTCCCGAACAGTGTATGTTGCGTGAAGTTTGGGAAGAAACTGGTTTTACGGTCACAAAATGGAACTATCGTGGCATTGTGACATTTTATCTTGATGAGTCCTATGGCGAATCAATGCACCTATTTTCGTGTTTGGAATGGACGGGCACGCAAAAGGTGTGTGACGAAGGTGATTTGGAATGGATTGATAAACAAAAACTTACAACATTACCAATGTGGGAGGGCGATGCTGTGTTTTTGAAATTGGTAAATAATCCCGATGAGCCATTTTTCAACTTAAAGTTGGTGTATCACGGAGAAACTTTAGTCTCTGCTGAAAAAGATGGTGAACCGATACAGTTTTCAAAACGTTAGGGAATGTATGCATGGGGCGACAATCGGCGTTTTAATTCGTACAAGCGTTTTTTACAGGAACGTTTTGGGGGACGAATGCAGAAACTTACGCTCAATGCGGGATTCACATGTCCCAATCGTGACGGAAGTATTGGCGTTGGTGGGTGCACATACTGCGTGAATGATGCGTTTAACCCTTCGTATTGCGATGTGCGTAAATCAGTTACGCAGCAGTTGGACGAAGGTATTGAATTCCATCAAAACAGATATCGTCGTGCCGATGGCTATTTGGCTTATTTTCAGGCTTATACAAACACGTATGCTTCGTTGGAAACCTTACAGGAATTGTATCGCCCTGCTCTTGAACATCCGTTGGTTCGGGGCATTGTGGTTGGTACTCGCCCTGATTGTATCGACGAACGGAAATTGGAATATTTCGCACGGCTTCAGGAACGGATGTTTGTTTCGATTGAATATGGCGTGGAATCGTGTTTCGACGAAACGTTGCGTCGGATAAACCGTGGCCACACGTTCCAACAAGCTGTTGATGCATTTGAATTGACGAAACAATATGGTATCCATACCGCAGGGCATTTTATGTATGGACTTCCCGGCGAAACGGTTGAAATGTGGCTCGGGGCGGTTTCGTTGATGAATGAGTTGCCTATGAATGGCATAAAATTCCATCAGTTGCAGATTATAAAAAACACAAGGATGGAACAGGAATTTTATGAGAAACCTTCTGATTTTCATCAGTTTACGATAGAAACCTATGTGTCGTTCATTGTTGATATAACCGAGCGGCTGAATCCCAATTTTGTGATAGAACGCTTTGCCGGTGAGGTGCCACCACGTTTCCTAAAGGAAAACACATGGGGATTGACTCGCTATGATGTTGTATTACAGCGAATTGAAAAAGAACTGGAACGACGGGATTCGTTTCAGGGAATGCGTGTTACGCATCTTTGAAAAACTTGTGCTGGAAAATCAATAGATAGAAAACTCCGATGGTTATTGCGGAGTCGGCGATATTGAATATCGGTTTGAAGAACGTGAATGGCTCACCGCTCCAGATAGGAAACCATTCTGGGAATGTTCCACGCAGCACCGGGCAATAAATCATATCGACAACCCGTCCTTGCAGGAATGGAGCATATCCGCCGCTTTCCGAGAACATTTCGGCAACGGTTCCGTAGGTGCTTTCGTTGAAGATAAGTCCATAGAATGCGCTGTCGATAATGTTTCCGGCGGCACCCGCCAATATCGCACTCAAGCCGAGAATTACATCGAGCGGTGCGTCACGTTTAATGAGGCGGTGTATGTAAAAACCAATTACAATTGAAGCGACTAAGCGAAATACAGTAAGGGCAATTTTTCCCATTGCGCCTCCGAAACTCATTCCGAAGGCGAATCCAGGATTCTCAACAAAATAAATGAATATCCTGTCGCCAATGACGGGAATCATTTCGTCGAGGTGCATGGTGGTTTTCACTAAAATCTTGGTTACTTGGTCAACAAGCAACACAAGAAACACCATCAAAATTGCCCAATGCTGTTTTTTCATAGCAACGGTTTCTTTTTCTTTTCGTTTACTTTCGCATCAACACTCAGTGTAGCGTGGGGAACGGCACGAAGACGTTCTTTTGGAATCAATCTTCCCGTTTCGCGGCAAATTCCGTACGTTTTGTTTTCAATACGAATCAACGCATCTTTCAAGTGTTTGATGAACTTTTCCTGACGTTCAGCTAATTTTCCAGTTTCTTCCTTGGAAAGATTTGACGCACCTTCCTCGAACATTTTGAATGTTGGGGACGTATCTTGAATATCGTTGCCGTCAAGATATTGGATTGATTTTTTCAATTGTTCGTAATCTCTCATCGCTTTGTCAAGCTTTTCCAAGATTATCTGTTTGAATTCTTCCAACTCAGCATCGGAGTAACGTGCTCTGTCAAGATTTTCTTCTTGGTTTTTGTTTTCTTCTGTCATAATCGAGCGAATAAAGGGTTAAACTTTTTGAACTGCCATATTTGTCTGAATATCAGCATCTATTTCGACCGGCTTTTTGTTGTCGAATGTGATTTCGTCAACCAGTTGAATGTCTGTACATAAGGTCTCGGATGCTATATATGATTTATGGATTTCTATGGCCTTGTTGATAGCATTGTGTTTTTGAATTTGCAATTTGATTTTGTCGGTTACGTCGAAACCGCTGTCTTTTCGCAAGTTCTGGATTCGATTGACGAACTCACGTGCGATACCTTCGTTCACCAATTCATCGGTAAGCGTGGTGTCGAGCGCAACGGTAATGTGACCTTCGTTGGCAACTTGCCAGCCTGGAATATCTTTCGAGATGATGGTCACGTCGTCGAGCGTCAAGTCAATGGTTTGCCCGTTGACTACGATTGTCTTGGCTCCGTTGTTTTCGAACTCGCAGATTTCTTCGTTCGAGAATGCCGAAATCGTTGCGGCAACGTCTTTCATAATCTTACCGCATTTCGGACCCAATGCCTTGAAGTTCGGTTTGATTGTCTTTACCAAGACTTGTGACGCATCTTTCAGCAAGTCAATTTCTTTCACGTTGACTTCCGCCTTGATGATTGGCTCAACCGCTTTCAAATTTTGTTCAAATTCGTCGTTGAGAATCGGAATAATGATTTTTTGCAGTGGCTGACGTACTTTGATTGACACTTTTCTACGCAGTGCAAGAATCATCGACGACACGGTCTGTGCCATTCCCATTCTTGTTTCCAACGTGCTGTTGATTACCGATTCGTCGGCTTTCGGGAAAGTTGCCAAGTGAACGGAGTCAACGTCGAAACGTTTTGTCACCTTGTTCAAGTCGCAGAATAATTGGTCGGCATAGAACGGTGCGATAGGTGCCATCAACAACGAAACGGTTTCCAGACAGGTGTATAGTGTTTGGTAAGCCGAAATCTTGTCGGTGTTCAGTTCGCCTTTCCAGAAACGCTTGCGTGACAAACGCACGTACCAGTTACTTAAATTGTCTATCACGAAATCTTGAATCAGACGGCCTGCTTTGGTCGGCTCAAGGTTTTCGTATTGTTCCGTAACGTTTTTAATCAACGTATTCAGCAACGACAATATCCAACGGTCAATTTCAGGACGTTGTTCGTTTGGAACTGGTGCTTGTTGCATCGCGAAGTTGTCGAGATTTGCATACAAGGCAAAGAATGAATACGTATTGTAAAGCGTTCCGAAGAATTTACGTTTCACTTCGTCAACGCCTTCGCTGTCGTATTTCAGGTTGTCCCAAGGCGACGAGTTGGTAATCATATACCAACGAACTGGGTCAGTTCCTTGTTTCTCTATTTCTTGGAACGGATCCACGGCATTTCCAAGACGTTTCGACATCTTGTTGCCGTTCTTGTCGAGCACTAAACCATTGGAAATCACGTTTTTGAATGCCACGCTGTCGAACAACATTGTTGCGATTGCATGAAGCGTGAAGAACCAGCCACGAGTTTGGTCAACACCTTCGGCAATGAAATCGGCTGGGAATACGTTCTTGAAATTCTCCTTGTTTTCGAACGGATAGTGGATTTGTGCATACGGCATTGAGCCTGAATCGAACCAAACATCGATAATGTCCGTCTCGCGGTACATTTTCTGACCTTTGGGCGATACCAATATAATGTTGTCGACGTATGGACGGTGAATGTCGAATTTGTTGTAGTTTTCTTTCGAGAAATCGCCTACAACGAAGTCTTTCAACGGATTTTCCTTCATAAATCCTGCCTTGATTGACAATTCGATTTCATTTTTCAACTCTTCCAATGAGCCGATACATTTTTCTTCCGATTTGTCTTCCGTCATCCAGATTGGAAGCGGCGTTCCCCAATAGCGAGAACGAGATAAGTTCCAGTCGTTCAGGTTTTCCAACCATTTGCCGAAACGTCCCGAGCCTGTTGATGCAGGCTTCCAGTTGATGGTGTTGTTCAATTCCATCATACGTTCCTTCAGTTGTGGCGTTTTAATAAACCACGAATCAAGAGGGTAGTAGATGATAGGTTTGTCGGTACGCCAGCAGTGTGGATAGTTGTGTACGTGTTTTTCAACCTTGAACGTCTTGTTGTCTTTTTTCAATTCAACGCACAGGTCAATGTCCAATGTAGGAGCGTCTTCGCCAAGCGTGTCGTCGAACGCATTTTTAACGTAGCGACCAGAATATTCTTTGTAAATATCGACGTTGACGTAGTTTTTCACGTAGTCGGCATCCATGTTTTCAATCAGGAACATACGTCCTTGCTTGTCAACAAGTGGCGATTCGTTACCATTTTTGTCGATTACCAGACAGCCTGCAATGTTTTGTTTTTTAGCCACAAATGCGTCATCGGCACCGAATGTGGGGGCAATGTGTACGATACCCGTACCGTCTTCTGTCGTTACGTAGTCGCCCGAAATCACCTTGAACGCGTTTCCACGGATTTTCACCCACGGAAGCAGCTGTTCGTATTGAATGCCGAGTAATTGTTTGCCCGTAAATTCGTCGAGAATGGTAAACGGAACGATTTTGTCGCCCACGTTGTAAGCGTTGAAATCGGCGTCTTTGCCTTTCTCGTTGAAATATGCCGACAGACGTTCCTTTGCCAGCACGACCGTACACGGAATACCTGTGTAAGGGTTGAATGTGCGCACTTTGAGGTAGGTGATTTTCTCGCCGACGCACAATGCCGTGTTCGACGACAATGTCCACGGAGTTGTCGTCCAAGCAAGGAAGAACAAATCGGTGTCAACGTCTTTGTAGAGCCATTCGCTCACTTCGTTGCGGATCACCTTGAATTGTCCCACGCACGTCGTGTCTTTCACGTCGCGGTAGCAACCAGGCTGGTTCAGTTCGTGGGAACTCAGACCGGTACCTGCAGCGGGGGAGTATGGTTGGATAGTGTAACCCTTGTACAGCAATCCTTTTTTGTACAGTTCCTTCAACAAATACCACAACGTTTCAATGTATTTGTTGTCGTAGGTAATGTACGGGTCTTTCATGTCAACCCAGTAGCCAATACGTTGGGTAAGATTTTCCCATTGGCTGGTATATTTCATCACATTGCTACGGCAGGCGTTGTTGTAGTCCTCAACGCTGATTTTTGTGCCGATGTCTTCTTTTGTGATGCCTAATTCTTTTTCTACGCCAAGTTCCACAGGCAGTCCGTGGGTGTCCCAACCAGCCTTGCGGTGAACTTGGAATCCTTGCATTGTCTTATAACGGCACACGGAATCCTTGATGGTACGAGCCATTACGTGGTGAATTCCAGGCAATCCGTTAGCAGAAGGAGGACCTTCAAAAAACACAAATGATTTATGTCCCTCACGGGTAGATACGCTCTTGTTGAACGTATCATTCTTAATCCATTGTTGTAGAATATCTTTGTTGATTTGTGAAAGATTCAACTCGGAATATTCCTTAAATTTTTCACTCATTCCTAAAAAACGTTTTTTATGCGGGCAAATATACTTTTATTTTAAAAGGATTGCACGTCTGCGTTTCTAAACTTATTAAAAAAACAACGGAAAGTTGTTGATAAGTTTTTGTGGAATGGGTGAGGAGACATTTTTGATCGTTATCCACCATTTCCTATCTTTGCCGCGCTATGGAAGAAGAAACAGCAACACCGTACCCACTGCGGACGGAGATAGAATGTGACCTCGCAAGCGAACCTGCAAGCGAGTATAGGAAAACTATTGTATATCAAGGTGTTATGATTGTAAAGGCGTTGCAAAATAAAAAAAGGAGACTTGAATCTCCTTTTCTGCCTCACTTGCCGTAGCCGTGAAACATTCCGAACTTAATCGGCTGCTGCTCGAATGGTTCAGGGCTTTCGCCTTTATGTTGATACATAAGAACGTTGCAAATATACAACAATCCCTCTCGTTTGTCAATGTTTTGTACAAAAAAGAGCCACCGCTTGCGCGGCAGTTCTTTGAAATTCGCTCTGGTTTGATTTATTTCACACTTTTTACCCACAGAATATTCTACCACAATACATAAAAGACATATATTTGCAAACCAAAATCAATTAGTATGATACCAGAAGGCAACACTTTAGAAGAAATAAGGAAACGGGAACAGATTATCCGTGACTTTTACAAAAAATGGAAAGAGCAAAATCCTTCTCAGCGGAAATTCAATCTTTCCTTAAAAGAATACATAAACATTAGAATGGTTTCCATTGTTGAAACAAGCGAGTATGCGGCAAAGAATTATCTTTCCACTCTTGCTGTATTACAACTTGATGCTATTCTTGCCGGAGCAAAAAAAGTTTCGATAAAAAAGCCAAAAGTTGGCAACAAGAACCAAAAAACATTTGAGCGTATTATCATTATGGAATATAAGCTTGTTGGCATAGGAACGGTAAAAATGACCGTAGGCGTACGACGCAGAACGCACGAAAAAGTGCAATACTGCATAACGGCAATAACAAGCAAATAAAAAAGCATCTCAACGGAGATGCTTTTTAAACTGCCCCTTTTGCGTGAAAGAGGGTTACGCTTTGCGTGATGCTATGCGGGCGGGGGCTTCGCACTACTCATATACATCGTCTATTCACGACTTATTTTTGCAAAGATATAGTTTTGGAAAGCAAAGAGCAAGTGTTTTTTTATTTTTTCCACAAAAAAAGAGCCACCGCTCGCGCGACAGCCCTTAAATTACGCATTCCTCATTACGCATTCCTCATTATTCCTCCACCTCTCGCACAAGGCGGACATAATTTCCATGGGAGCGTGACTCTCTGACCCCACCCACGTAGTCTTTGCGGAACACTTGAGCGAGGGCGTAGTTGATGCCGCAATCGTTATCAATAGCCCCCGACCAGTAGTAACCGTAGCCTATGTTGACCACCTCTGTCCCATAATAGCGGTTGCCGGTAGCAGGAAGAAACACCGCGCCATTCGCCTCCATCTTGCTCCATTCGGAAGAGGAATATATGTTTTGCGCAAAGTCGCCGTTTGCTCCGCTTGTGAATGTCAATCCATCGGGCTGTATCCAGTTGTCAGGCAATAAGATAATCCCGGTAACGTCGTTAACGGTTGCAACGCCTTTCTTGCTCGAAGCACTTGCACGGGAGTTTATCACATATTCCCATTCACTGTGTGTAAGCGTCCGCCATTGTCCTGCTTGATTTCCGCCGTTGGAAATTGCGTTGTACACGCCCCAGTCGTAGTTCGTGCCTGCTATGTCGTTTTTGCCATCTCCGTAATCGGAATTATCCGTACTTGTCATGTATGGATTTTTACCGTTGTAGCCGCTTGTTCCCCAACCGAATAGGTCTATCCAACCTTCGTAATTTTCAGAGATATTTGCGTTGTCACATTTCACCTCATTCTCATATACATTACCACGACTTGCATTTCCCACAAAATTCCATTGGTTTTCGGCAAAACGCCATGTGCCAGTGCTTGCCTGGTATTGCAAATTTCCTTGAGAAAAGTAAACTTTTTTTGTTTTGGAAACAGAAAACGCAAATTCTATCGTCCCTACTATTGGATGTAATTCCTTATCCAATTTTTTAATTTTTGCATTCAATTCAGCAAGTAAAGCGTCAACATCGGATTTCAAATAATAATTGCTTAAATCTATTTCTGCAACTTTCTCATCTACATAGCTTTCACTCGCCAAACCTTCCGTGCTTGGAATTTCAATCGCCGCAACTTTCTCATTTACATAACTTTCGCTTGCCAATCCTTCCACACTTGGAATGTTCAATGCGTTTAAATCCTCTTTTGTTGCAAAACCTTCGGTGCTTGGAATCTCGCCTTTGGTGGCATAGTTGCTCAAGTCAACGTCGGCGCTTCCCGCCTTTGCGGCATAGAGTGCGTATGGCACAGCCAACAGCGGCGTTACGCCCTGAATCTGCTTGCCGTCGAACTCGGCAACGGTCTTTACGAAATACGGTGCGTTGCTCCAGTCAATCTTCGAAAAATTTTCGGCGTCCTTACTGCCCAACTCAAAGGTCATCAGGCCGTTGGCGTTGGTTGTTACCTCGTGGCTCTCGGAATACACCGCTGTGCCGTCGTCCGTTCCTTGCAGAATCTGCACGCTTACCGTAACTTGTTTGTCAGCCACCAGCTTGTTGTCAGCATCACGCACTACGCCTTGGTAGCTCATTGTCTGCGGAATCTGGGAGAACGACACCATTGCCAGAATCGCCAATGTGAATGTAACAAATAGTTTTCTCATCTTGTAATTATTAAATGTTTCACTTAATTTATTCATTTCTCAACTTTGTTTTCGACTGAAGCCTGAAATCACTTGAGTCATTATTCCTCCACATCTTGCACAAGGCGGACAGATTGCCCGCGGTAGCGGTAGTAGCTGCTCGTGTACATGTCGCCGCTGACGAAGTACAGACAGCGCGCGTAGTAGTCGTCGTTAGCCGAACTCGACCAGTAGAGCCCGGTGGAACCCACACTTTCCACGTCTGTACCGATGCGGCCGCCAGCAGCAGGAAGAAACACAGCACCATTTGCTTCCATTTTACTCCATTCGCTTGCCGTATAATTGTTTATTGTTGCGTAGTATTCACTTCCAATACGAATAGCCACTCCGCTTGTGAACACAATGCCTTCGGGCAATGTCCACTCGTCGGGCAACAGAATCAAGCCGTTCACTCCGTTGACGCTCGCCACGCCTTTCTTGCTTGAGGCATTCGCACGAGCATATATCATATAATACCACTCACCGTTTGTAAGCGTCCGCCACATTCCTGTTGCATTTCCCCCATTTGAGATTTTGTTGTACACGCCCCAGTCGGCATTGGCGTAACTGCCTGTCAGATTGTTGGAATACGAACCTCCCGGGTAATAGTCGCTGTATTCGGTGCTTGTGCTGTATGGTTGGTATGCGTTTGCTCCGCTGTTCCAACCCGAAGTTCCCCAACCGAATAGGTCAATCCAACCTTCGTATGTTTCGGAGATATTTGCGTTGTCCTCTCCAATCATATCATATTGGTTTTCGGCAAAACGCCATGTGCCACTACTTGCCTGATATTGTAGGTTTCCTTGCGAGAAATACACTTGTTTGGACTCAGAAACAGAAAATCCTGCCATAATTGTACCGCTTTCAATAATGGATTGGGTAGTAAAGGTTACTACATTTCCATATACTCTGCCTTCTTTACTAGATGCATATGCACGAGCATAGTAGGTTGTTCCTGGGCTTAAATCGGTGAGGGTAATGGTAAACTCTCCATTACCGGTACCACTTTCTTTATTGTAATCTGCAACTGTTGGATTTTTTGTAGTCGCCCAGCAAACACCACGTTCAATAATTCTATCCAAAGTTCCATTTCCGCCAGTTACATTGCCACTAACAGTTGCCTCAGATATGCCAACTTCCGTTGCTTCTCCAGTTGTTATGGTTGGTAGCATGCCAGATGATGTTTTAAATGCCGCCTTCACCAGACGCACCGATAACCCCTGATTGCGACTGCGTATAAGGTCCGTCATGAGCGTTCTTTCGTTGCTGTAATAAAAACTGTATGCTGCTTCGTCATTGTTGCTGTACGACGAAGACCAATAGGCACCTAAAGAATTTACATTGCCCACGTTTGTCCCGTTGCGGTAGCCGGCAGCAGGAAGAAATACAGCACCATACGACTGCATCACAGCCCACTCATCCTGGGAATACGTGTTCATTCCATAGTTACCACAATCGAAGTTCACCGATAAAGGAGCATTCCACTCGTCGGGCAACAATATCAAGCCGTATACGCCGTTCACTTCGCCTCGTCCCGAAAGTCGGCGTGCCTGTGCACGTCCTGAAATCAGATAATCCCACTCTGATTGGGTAAGCGTTCTCCATGTTCCTGTTCCTCCATTTGAGATTTTGTTGTACACGCCCCAGTCATAGTTTGTGCCAGCTATGTCGTTGTCTCCATTGACATAGTCGGTATTGTTTTGACTTGTTATATACGGATTTTTGCCGTTGTAGCCGCTTGTTCCCCAACCGAATAAGTCTATCCAACCGTCGTAATCTTCAGAAATATTTGCGTTGTCTTCTCCAATTATATCGTACTGATTATCGGCGAATTTCCACGTGCCAGTGCTGGCTTGGTATTGCAAGTTTCCTTGCGAAAAATAAACTTGTTTTGTATCAGAAACAGAGAATGCCGCCTTTATAGCACCTTTAACAACTATAGGAGGATTCAATTGCTCAAGTTTTGAGATTTTTGCATTCATTTCAGCAAGTATAGCGTCAACATCTGCTTTAGGGTAATAGTCGTTCAAGTCAATTGAAGCGACCTTTTCATTCACATAACTCTCGCTTGCCAAGCCTTCCACACTTGGAATGTTCAATGCGTTTAATTCCTCTTTTGTTGCAAAACCTTCGGTACTTGGAATTTCTATAGCTGCAACTTTTTCATCAACATAACTTTCGCTTGCCAAGCCTTCCACGCTTGGAATGTTCAAGGCATTCAATTCCTCTTTTGTGGCAAAACCTTCGGTGCTAGGAATTTCGTCTTTGGTGGCATAGTTGCTCAAGTCAACATCGGCGCTTCCTGCTTTTGCGGCATAGAGTGCATACGGCACAGCCAACAATGGTGTTACGCCTACAATGGTTTTCCCGTCAATTTCGATTTCGGTTTTTACAAAATAGGGAGCGTTGCTCCAGTCAATTGCGGAAAAATCATCACTGCTTACTCCAGCACCCATTTTCAAAGAAATCAAACCGTTTTGGTTGCTGGTAACAACGTGTTTTTCGGAATACACCAGCATTCCATCATCGGAACCTTGCAAAATGCTTAATTCCACAATCATAGGTTTCGATACAATCAATTGATTTTCAGCATCACGCACAACCGCTTGGTAACTGAACGATTGCGGAATCTGGGCGAACGACACCATTGCCAGAATCGCCAATGTGAATGTAACAAATAGTTTTCTCATCTTGTAATTATTAAATGTTTCGCTTAGTAAATTTCAATTCGTTTATTAAAACACTTCCGAGTTCTTTTTCATATAGTCAATCAGCTCGTCAACTTGGCAGAATGCCAATGCGGTGAATGTGTCGGCTGCGCCGTAATAAATGCAGATTCTTCCTGTTGCCGCATCGTAGAGGTTTGCGCACGGGAACACCACGTTTGGCACAAATCCACGTGTTTCGTAATCAACCTCGGGAGTGAGCAGATAGTCGCGTGTTCTGTAGAGCACCTTTGAAGGCTCGTTTATGTCCAACAAAACCGCTCCGTAGCTATACACATAGCCGTTGCACGTGCTCGAAACTCCGTGGTAGAACAACAGCCAACCTTCGGTCGTTTCAATAGGAACAGGTCCCGCACCGACTTTCATTCCTTGCCACCAACCTTGTCCGCCGTTGGTCATCACAAGTTTGTGGTGTCCCCAGTGTTCCATATCGGGACTTTCGCTAATGTAAATGTTGCCAAACGGCGTATGACCCGTGTCGCTCGGACGACTTAACAACATATATTTTCCATTGATTTTTCGAGGGAACAACACACCGTTACGATTGTATGGCATCAACGGATTCGGCATACGTACAAACGTCTTGAAGTCTTTTGTCTTGCCCAAACCGATAGAAGGACCTTTCATATCGTCGCACCACGTAACATAGTATGTGTCATCGATTTTAACCACACGAGGGTCGTATGCGTAGCTTGTTGGATTCGGCGTGCCGTCTTCGTTCACCCATTGGATTGGTTCAGGATTCAAATCAATATGGATTCCGTCTTTACTGAAGCCGCTGAACAATGTGGCACGGCCATTTCGCTGGTCGCCACGGAACACGCCCGCAAATGCGCCGTTGAACGGAACAACCGCACTGTTATATACTCGTCCTGCCGTTGGAATTGGGTTCCAGTTTATGATAGGATTTTTACTATAACGCCAGAGAATGTCCTTGCATCCTGCTGGTTTTTCTTCCCAAGGAATGTTTGGAAGATTGTTGCCGATAATTGTAGCCATATTGTTATATATTATTTCTATGTATGTAACTAACCACAAAAATAGGAATTTTTTCCAATTGTATAACGTGTGAATGTTTGATTTTTGGTATATTTGCAAGATTAGATTAGTATGGAAGTGGATAATTTACATATAAAAAAGGAAGAAAATTCTGCACAAATTGATGAGACAACGAAATATGTGCAGGATATTAAAAAATCGTCGCAGCGGAGCGGAAGTGCCAAATTGTGCTGCTACGATTGGATGAAAGGAATTGATGAGGCGCAGAAACCGAATAATTTGGTTGAGGTGCGTTTTAAGAATACCCGTAAGGATTTTTTTGTGAATGATTCGGGATTGCCGTTGGAAATCGGCGATGTGGTTACTGTGGAGGCGGCGCCGGGACACGATATTGGCATTGTTTCCCTTACGGGAGAACTTGTCAACAACCAAATCAAAAAGACCTACGGCAAAAAGATTCCTGAGTCGTTCCACAAAATTTACCGTAAGGCAAAAGCGTCGGATATTGAGAAATGGAAGGAGGCTAAGTCTTTGGAACACAAGACGATGATTCGCTCTCGCCAAATTGCCAAGGATTTGAAACTGAACATGAAAATCGGTGATGTGGAATACCAAGGCGACAAAACCAAGGCGATTTTCTACTATATAGCCGACGAACGTGTGGATTTCCGTGAGTTGATAAAAGTGTTTGCCGACGAATTCAAGGTTCGTATTGAGATGCGCCAGATTGGTGTCCGTCAGGAAGCTGGACGGATTGGCGGTATTGGTTTGTGCGGACGCGATTTGTGCTGTTCGTCGTTCATCACCAATTTTGTGTCGGTGTCAACAAATGCCGCCCGTTATCAGGAGGTTTCGCTCAATCCGCAGAAAATGGCGGGGCAGTGCGGAAAACTGAAATGTTGCCTGAATTTCGAGTTGGCAAGCTATATGGATGCACGCAAGAATTTCCCTGATTTGAATGTGGCTTTGGAATTCAAGGATGGCCGCGCGCATCATACCAAAACCGACGTGTATAAAGGTATTTTGACCTACCAATATAAAAAAGACGATATTCCTGTGTTTGTGGAACTGACCGTCGATAGGGTTAAGGAAATCATTGAATTGAATAAAAAAGGTGTGAAACCTGACTCGTTGGTAGGCGAATCCATTACCGTTGAGGAAGAATATACTCCTGATTACGAGAATGTTGTTGGACAGGAAAGTTTGACACGTTTCGATAAGAAAAAGAAGAAAAAGAAACACGGAAACAAAAACCAGAATGCTCAGGGCGGTCAACCGCAGCAGAACCAACAACAGCAGACTCAACAGCCTCAGCAGCAACAAAATACGAATGGTGCGGCTCAGGGGCAAGGACAGAAAAACGTTCAGCAGGGTAATCGTCAGAACAACCAGCAGCAAAATCGGAATAGACATAGAAATCAGAACCGAAACAACGGAAATCGTCCGAACAATCAGCAATCTCCAAATAATGGAGGGCAAAATGCGTAGGTTTCTGCTTGCCGCGTTGACGTGTATTGTGCTTGTTGGATGCAATTCCAAACAGGTGTTTCACGAACGTGTCGCGTTCGACGATGCGCAATGGTGCAAAGATTCCCTGGTTCGTTTCAGTGTCGCTGTTGACGATACTGTGCAGTCATATAATGTGATGTTTTCGATTGTGAACACCGACGAATATCCGTATGCAAATTTATATGTGTTTTCCGATGTGATTTTCCCGAACAACCAATACGTTCGCGATACGGTTGAATTTATGCTGTCAACGCCCGACGGACAATGGCTGGGAACGGGCATGAACGGTTATGAGAATACATTCCAGTTCAAATCGAATGTACGATTCCCGCAGGTGGGAACGTATGTGTTTGTGTTTGAACAAGCCATGCGTTGCAAAAATGCTGATTGCAGTGTCGGTGGCATCAAGTCGGTTTCCCTTTCGTTGAACAAGAATTAAGAGTATGAGCGCGAAAAATAAACTTCAGCGGTTTGCCGAAAACGAAACGTTTCCCAATGTGATTCAGCCGGATTTCAATGAGATTTTTCGGAAGGATTACCGTCTTAAACAAAAATGGTCGTCTGATTTTTGGCACAACAACAATCCGTTGGTTCTGGAACTTGGTTGTGGCAAAGGTGAATACACAGTTTCGTTGGCTGAGCGTTTCCCGACGAACAATTATCTTGGCATCGACATAAAAGGCGCCCGCTTTTGGCGTGGGGCAAAATCCGCATTGGAGAAAGGCTTGGCGAATGTGGCGTTTTTGCGGACACGCATTGAATTTATAGATTCCTTTTTCGGGAAAGACGAAGTGGATGAAATCTGGATAACGTTTCCCGATCCGCAGCTGCGTGAACGGCGCGCAAAAAAACGTTTGACGTCGCCGCGGTTTCTCAATATGTACATTGCCATGCTGAAACCCAATGCTGTTGTGAACCTAAAAACCGATAGCAAAGAATTGTTTGACTATACAAAATCACTGTTGGAATATAACAATCAGGAAATTTTGGTTGCCACCGACGATTTATATAATTCCCCGTATTGCGATGATGTGTTGTCAATAAAAACGCATTATGAATCGTTTTATCTCACTCAGGGTAAACCAATTACATATTTGAAATTCCGTTTACACGGTACAATCGTGGATGTTCCCGAAGAAGAGGAATAGTGTAGGTACGGCGTGGATTCTATGTTTTTTTTCAAAAAAATAATGGTATAATTTGCGAGTAATAAAAAAAAGAGTACTTTTGCATCGTCTTTTAAGGAAGATGGATTGATTCAGTAGCTCAGCAGGTAGAGCACATCCCTTTTAAGGATGGGGTCATGGGTTCGAGCCCCATCTGGATCACGGAAGAGGAGGACGAAAGTCTTCCTCTTTTTTTGTAGAATACTATTGTATGAATCTATTTTATTCGAATACTATCGACGGCGATTTCATTACCTTGGTGGGTGATGAGGCGAAGCACTGCACGAAGGTGCTGAGAAAAACCATCGGCGACGAGATTCATATTATTGACGGCCAGGGAACATTGTTTCTTACCCGAATAGATTCTATCGGGAAAAATGATTGCGTTTGTTCCGTGTTGAGTAAAACAGAACAATTTGGAACGCATCCGTATTATGTGCGGATGTGCGTTGCTCCGACGAAAAACATCGACAGATTTGAATTCTTTGTCGAAAAAGCCGTGGAAATCGGTGTGGATGAGATTGTGCCAGTTTGTTCCGATAATTCTGAACGCAAAGTATTGAAATTGGATAGGATAGAACGCATAGTTTTGTCGGCAATGAAACAATCCTACAAGGCAACAATGCCTAAACTTCATGAATTGACCGATATACAGACAATCCTGCAAACAAACTATGCTGGCGAAAAATGTATCGCCCATTGCGAGCCGCAAGAAAAATCATTGTTGCGCGACGTAGTGAAAAAAGGCGGCGAAATCACCATCTTAATTGGTCCAGAGGGAGATTTTTCGTTGTCGGAAATCGAACTTGCCAAGCAACAGGGATGGATACCCGTTTCGTTAGGCGAAAGCCGTTTGAGAACAGAAACAGCGGCTATTGCTGCAGTACACACCGTTGAGGTGATGAATCAGTAGATGTAATGCAAAAAAAACGGAGATGCTCTATTGCAAACATCCCCGTCTTCCATGTATGAAGAAGAAAATTAAAATTCCTTCAGATAATCAAGTGCTTGATTAACAATATTTTCGGCAGTGTAGCCAAACTTCTCGTCAAGCACAGTATATGGAGCTGAATATCCAAAATGGTTCAATCCCCAGATTTTACCTTTTGCCCCTACAAGTCCTTGCATATTGAGTGAAAGTCCTGCGGTCACGCCATAGATAGGTTTGTTTGACGGAAGAACTTTCTCTTGGTAGTCCTTGCTTTGGTCGCGGAACAATCCTTCCGACGGAGCAGACACCACTTGTACATCAAGACCATGTTTGCTTTCAAGGATTTGCGAAGCTTCGTAGATTGTACTTACTTCGGAACCATTTGCCACCAACACAATGTCGGCATTTTTCTTTGCTTCTTTTACTATGTAAGCGCCGAATTTTGCGTTTTGTGCGTCAGCATATCGTGTGGAACCCGGTTTTGCAGGAATGTCGTTGATTGTTTGGCGTGAGAAAATCAAGCCAGTAGGGCGGTCGTTGGTTCGCATGGCAAGTTCCCAACAAACGGTTGTTTCCTGTGCATCGGCTGGACGAAGGACAAGGAAACTGCGTTTTCCGCTGTGGTTGTAAACTTGTTCCATCAAGCGAATCTGCGCCTCTTGTTCGATAGGTTGGTGTGTAGGTCCGTCTTCGCCGACACGGAACGCATCGTGCGACCACAAATATTTTACAGGTAATTCCATCAATGCCGACATACGCATTGCAGGTTTCATATATTCCGAGAAAACGAAGAATGTACCGCAGGCGGTGAATAATCCTCCGTGCAGCACGATTCCGTTCATAATCGAAGCCATTGTCAATTCCGCAACGCCTGCTTCGAGGAATTTTCCTGTGAAGTCGTCTTTTGTCAGATCTTTGGTTTTTTTCAAAAATCCATCGGTGTTGTCGCTGTTGCTTAAGTCGGCTGACGAACAAATCATATTGTCGATATGTTCAGCCAAGAAACCAAGCACTGTTCTTGAAGCAACGCGTGTAGCCACGTTAGGTTTTTGTTCTATGCTTGCAAAATCCAGATTGTTTGGAATATTGCCCGAAAGGAATTGCGCCAATTCTTTTGCAAGTTCAGGATTTGCTTTTTCCCATGTGGCTTGTTCAGCTTTCCGTTTTTTTGCGTTTTCGGCTTTCTTTTCGTTTACTTGTTTCCAGTAAGCCTTTACGTCGTCGAACACAGCGAATGGTTCGTCAGGATTGCCGTCGAGGTTGCGGATAGTTTTCTCTACCGAAGCACCTGCTTTGCTCACAGGTTGTCCGTGTGTGGACGTTTGTCCTTCGAATGAGTTGCCGTCGGCATCGAGTAAACCTTTACCCATAATGGTTTTTCCAATTATCAGTGATGGTTTTCCCGTTTCTTCGTTTGCCCATTGCAGTGCTTTGCGGATTTCGTCGTGGTTGTTGCCATTGATTGTGATGACTCTCCAACCCCAAGCCTCGTATTTTTTAGCCGTGTCTTCGCTTGAAACAGCATCTGTGTGGGTTGAAAGCTGAATGTCGTTGGAATCGTAGAACATTATCAGATTATCCAAGCCAAGGTGGCCTGCAATACGGCCGGCACCTTGCGAGATTTCTTCCTGAATACCACCGTCGGAAATGAACGCATAGATTTTGTGTTTCATCCATTCACCGAATTTTGTGCGGAGATATTTTTCGGCGATAGCCGCACCAACAGCCATCGTGTGCCCTTGACCGAGCGGTCCCGATGTGTTTTCCACACCAATTTTGTGGTTTACTTCGGGATGACCTGCTGTGAGGCTTCCCCATTGACGGAAGTTTTTCAAGTCATCGATTGACAACGTTCCTACCATGCTCAACGTAGCATACAACATTGGTGACATGTGTCCAGGATCGAGGAAAAATCTGTCGCGGTTCGCCCACGTCATGTCGGTTGGATCGTATTGAAGAAAATCTGAATATAAAACGGAAATAAAATCCATGCCGCCCATTGCACCTCCTGGGTGTCCGGATTTTGCTTTTTCGACCATCGAAACCGCGAGAATACGCATATTGTCGGCCGAACGTTCTGAAATGTTTTTCATTATACTATCATTATGTAAATCTGTTGCAAAATAAATCGTTTTTAGTTTTCCAAAAAATGGAAATAGACGATTTTATACACAAGTTATCAATTTTCTTTCGCCTTACTTTTGTTAACAAGGAATACGCCCGTAAATACAAGTATTGCGGCAAGTATTTTCTGCCAAGTCATTACGTCCATTCCTATTATGATGCTCACAATGGCGGCAATGAACGGCTGCACATAGGCGTACATGCTCACAATTGTCGGTCGTAGATTCTTTTGCCCGATGGGAACCAGGAAATATGCAATGAATGTGGCGCAAATCACCGTAAATGCCAAATTCCAGTAAAATTCCGCCGTAAGCAGACTGTAATCGGTTGAAATCATTTCCTTTACGTTGAACGGAACGGCAACAAGCATTGAAAACAAAAACATCCATTTCATAAACGTGATGGTGCCGTATTTTTGTACCAACGGCTTGAATGCACCCAAATACAATGCAAAAAAGAGACAATTGCAAATCATGAGGAACAATCCGAACGGATGACTATGCTCAACGCCGTTTGGCGTATGTACACAGTTCAAGATCAATAAAATAACGCCAATAAAACTGATTGCGACGCCACCTGCTTTTTTGAACGTGATGGGTTCTTTTAGGAAGATGGCTGCAATAAACATGGTGAAAATAGGCGTAAGCGTCGTTATGATTGACGCGTCGACGGGCGTGGTGATTATCATTGCCTTGAGAAAACTCATCTGCGTGAGAAATAATCCCAGCATGGAGGCAAGAAAAATTTTCGGCAAGTCTTTTTTGTCAACTTTTTCTTTCGGTAGAAACAATGAAACAACCCAAAAACAGATAGTTGCTCCCAATGCTCGCAGAAAGAATATTCCGATAGGGGAGATTACTCCAAACGAAACAAGATTCTTGCACGTGATGATGTTGAACCCAAAAATGGTGTAGGCAAGAAATATTGCTATATGACCGAGCAGTTTGTTATTCTTCATCGGGGTCTATAAGAGTACTATACGATTTGAAAATAGATTGTAAATCTTCGCCTTTGTGTTGTATGTGGTCAAGCCACCAAATCAAGTGGTGTTCGTTCCAATCTTTTGTCGATTCACTCTTGTTTTTGTACATTCCAAAACCGTGACCACCAGTTGTTAATTCGGCGTAATAGTACATATTGATATTCTTTTCTTTCAGCGACTTCCAAAGAGCACGGCTGTTCCGCACGTCAACCACGTCGTCGTCGGTGCAGGCAAGCACAAAGGTCGGAGGCATGTCGTCGGGAATGTTTTGTTCAATGGAAAACTTGTGAATGTCGTCTTGCGTATATTTTTTTGTAAGCAGATTTTTCCGTGATTTTTGATGTGCAATGCTGTCTTCCATAGAAACCACGGGATATATCGCCATAATATAGTTGGGACGCAGACCATATTTTTCGGAGGATGGAAATTCATTTTTTATGTAGTTGTGCTTTTCAATGCCGCTATATAACACTAAATGCCCACCGGCAGAAAAACCTATTGCACCAATTTTAGTGGTGTCAATCAATTCATTGCCAAACTTTTTTATGAGAGCAATGGTCAATTGCAAATCCTGAATCATATCGGGATGGTGCGCTCCGTGACTGCTCACACGATACCGAAGCACAAAAGCAGCATAACCTTTTTGTGCGAACCATTGTGCCACCTGATAGCCCTCGTGTTTCATGCCAAGGTGGTGGTAACTTCCTCCCGGACAGATAATTACCGCAGGCACTTTTTCATTGTCTTTGCTATAGTTTGTTGGTAAAAACGTGTAAATCCGTGTTGTTTCCTTTTTGTTTTTTACCTTTCCGTTCGATGTTACACTGTGAACATATTGCCATGGAGCAACTTTTGATGTACAACCGTCTTCTTTACAACGTGTAACGTATTGGGAGAAAGATATTTGGCTTAAAAAAACAAAGAAACAGAGTAGTGACAAAAACCGTCTCATAGCGTAATCATTTCTTTTGCTTCTTCTTGCGAAAGTTGTTTGTATTTTGGTGTTCCCGCGAATTTTCCGTCAACAATGTCAAACGTCACTTGGAAAAATTCTTCGTCGTAAAACGATAGTTTTGAACTAGTGTCAGGATTACATTCTATATAAATAATGTCGTTCACGTTGAACCCTTTTGCCTCGCAAATCTGGTTTGCAAGCGATGTGCCGGCGTAAGTGACCGATGTGCCAGGATTGTCTTGGTACAATTCAGTCACAAGTACGATTTTTTTCCCGTTATAGTCTAAAATTTTCAATCCGCACGTCGATGGCATATCCCATTGACCTTTGAAATTGAATTTTTCGTCATAGTATTTTTCTGGAACTTTCATCTTCTATTTCTTTGATATTCATATATCTTGTAATATTTCGCCAGCTGCATAGAGAATAGCGAAAATATCAATCGTTAAGTCTTAGAAACTATATTTCAGCATCATTTGCAAACGATGGTTGGTAATCCAATGGAGATTGTTCTCTGCCATACCGTTCTTTGCGCTTACAAAAGAATCCTTTCCTTGTTTTACAAATTCGCCGTATTGTACCGAGGTAATGTGCCATTCCAATGACAAAGCAAGTTTTCCCCAGTTGCGGACAACGCCCGGTGACAATCGCCACATAGAATTGATGTTGGCATAGGTGTTTTTCGACAAATAATTGTTTGCAATGTTCGCATATTCGTTTCCTTCGGTATCGGTGTAGTCAACCAATAAAGCATCGGCAGTACCGAGATTTTTGGCATAGCCGGCAAACAAGATTCCTTGCCATTTTTTACCATACATCATACTAATCCACGACGAGGAGTAGCGAACAGGCGTGTATTCCCAATGGCCGTCTTCGTCAACACCATCATGTTTTGCCGTAACACCATAGCCGCCGTTTAAATTCATGTGTTCGCCTGCCTGAGCAAGAATGCTCTTTGCACGGAACTGGAACTTGTCGCCTTTGTATTGCAGATACACAAACGGCGAAACTGTCGTGATTCTGTCCTCAACCAAAGCGGTATATTTCACCGTATCACCATTTTGCATCATTGACGCTTCACCCTTGTAGCGAGGTTTTATGCTCAACAAATCCACACCGGCGCGGGCAAGCAGACCATTGTCGCCTTTAAAGTTCACACCGAAGTAGAATTCTGGTATGTTGCTGTATTTTATGTAATTAGCCGAAGCACCTTCGGGACCGCCCGACGTGTATTGCATTTGCCAGATAGCCGAAGTCGTCAGCGAAACTTTGCCCGGAGCATAGTCGAACGTGATTTGCGGCGTTCTGCTGAACGGAGCGAACGGCACACCAATTTCAAGGTTTGTGCAGTGAACCATATCGGCAGCCATAGGGTGCCATGCCTGACCAACTTTCAACGAATATTTATTGTTATTTTCAGATTGCCAATTCAATGTAGTATATGCCTGACGCAGACGGAATTGTGCTGTTCCCGTAACGCCAGTCAAACCGCTATAAAAATCCGCTTCGATTTTTGCACCTACGTTTACTTTCCCGATTTTGTATTCATTTACATCTAAGCCAAGACGCGAAGTAATGGCACTCCATTTCATTGTAGGGTGCTGGTTTATGTCGGTTCCGTCTGCCTGGATTGATTGGTCAAGAGGAACGTAATAATATAGTTCGTCGGTTCCAGACTTGCTTTCGCGAGTGTCGAACGTGAAATAATTACGAACAAAACCGTACCATTTCAAATTTGTTTGTGAAACGGGCGTAGATACCTTTTTTCCCGCTAAATCCATTGCCTTTTCATTCCTAAAAACAATATCTTTTGAGTCGGCAGGCGATACATTCACTCCAGTTGTTGTACTATCATTTTTTTTAGCAGCATCTTCTGTATGTTGTTGAGAGGCATATCCTATCTTGGGTTGTTTGTCCCAATCAATAATATCATCTTTTTCAAGGCGAATGTTAAATTCTCTTTGTTCTCCAATTTTTATTTTTTGAGTTTTTAAACCCAAATAACCAATCTCAAGACATTTATCATTGATATAAGATATTTTATTCGTAACTAATATCCATGAACCATCTTGTTCAGAGAATGTACCAATACCAACATCTGTCCCCGTAATTTCAATTGTTGCAGCTATTACAGGTTGACCGTTGAAATCTGTTACTTTTCCGTATAAAGTATCTTGTGCCAATGCACAATTTCCTAAAACAATGCCAATTAAGGCGAATAAAATTTTTCTTTTCATAGAGAGAAATAAAAAAAGAGGACTTTCGCCCTCTTTTGTTAGTAATCATTATAATGTCGCTGTGACTGTTTCAGCGACTTGTTCCGTCATTTCAAATGGGAAGATTTTTGTCAACCAGAAATAACCGAGAACAAATGCTATTGCTCCAAGAATAAGTCCAATCTTCGCCATATCCTTTGTTTCCACCAAACCGGTAGAAGACGCAATTGCGTTAGGTGGCGTAGATATTGGGAACAACATTGCGATAGACGCACAGACTGCGATGAACGAAATCATTGCGTGTGTTCCGCCAAGAGCCACAAACGAGTCATGACTTGCGGCAGAAGGATCGCCCATTGCCTGCGCAACCACAATCAGTATAGGAATTAACAATGCAGCCGTAGCCGAGTTGCTAATGAAGTTCGACAAGAAATAGCAGACAACACCGGCAATGATGAATACTGCTACAACGCCCATTGTTCCGAATGGAATAGCGTCAATCAGCACTTTTGCCAAACCTGTACCTTGCAAGTCGGTACCCAAGGCAAAACCACCGGCTACCAACCAAAGCACCGTCCAGTTGATTTCCTTTATGTCGTCTTTTGTAAAAATGCCACAGCATGTAAGCACTGCAAGCGGAATAAGAGCAACTACGTTTGAGTTGATACCCGTCAGTTTTTCGGTTGCCCACAATAAAATTGTTCCTATGAACGTAATCCATACCACGTATGTTTTCCAGTCGGTCTTACGATCACTTTCCTTTATATCAAGCACAACTTCTTTCGATTTGAATGGGAAGAACAATTGTAATAAAACCCACGCAATAAAAATCATGATAACTACGAACGGAATCATTCTCATTGCCCATTCGCCGAACGAAACCTCGCAACCTGCTTCAGCCAAGAATTTCACTGCCGTTGCGTTTGGGGGCGTTCCGATAGGAGTACCGATACCACCAAGGTTAGCGGCAATAGGAATTGACAACGAAAGTCCGATTTTACCTTTATCGTCGCTTGGAAGAACCGCAAGCACAGGAGCAAGGAATGCAAGCATCATCGCAGCGGTTGCAGTGTTACTCATAAACATTGAAAATACTGCGATTACAATCAAGAAACCGAGCAACACCATACGAGGATTTTTACCAAACGGTTTCAGCATTATTCTTGCAAGTGTCACGTCAAGTCCATATTTTGAAGCCATAATCGCCAGCACGAATCCTCCTAAGAACAGCATAACAACTGGATCGGCAAAGGCTGACATTATTTTTGTGTAAACCACCAATTCGCCAGCTTCAGGCGTACATAAAAATCCAATACCTTTATTTGAAACTGTCAACAGCGAAAGCACGATCACCAGCACCGATGTTGTCCAGTTAGGAATTGGCTCGAAAATCCATAGCAACGCTGCCATTACGAACATTGCGATTACACGTTGCTGAACAACCGTCAATGCCTCAATTCCATAAAAATCAGTGGGAACTGCCCATAAGAAGATTGTGATAACCAATGTCACCAACAACCCAACGATTTTTTTTGTATCCATACAATAATTATATTGTTACTATTTTATTCTTGCTTTTGGTTTAAAACACTTTTCACTCAAAAGCATCGCAAATGTAAGAAAAAGTAGTTTACGTAATTCACGTATCGCATAGTTTTTTTACGGATTATTTTTAACACGTAATGCACCGACAGAATCAAATCGTAACTATCTTATACATAGGTATTTCGCCCGGACAAAGTTCCAATACGTGGTGCTCGCAACTCAATCGTTCGCTTGGGTCGTGGGTGACGTGAATCATTGTGGTGGTGTTTTTTTCGGCAATTAGTTCCAAAAGATGAAGAATTTTTGTGCGGTATTCTTCGTCCAAGCCGTGGCAAGGCTCGTCTAAAATCAGGATTGGCGGACATTTTACCACGGAACGTAGAATCAACATAGCCCGTTGTTCACCGTAACTCAAATCGCGGAACAATTCCCGTTCGCGGCCTGCAAATCCACCTAAAGCAAGCCATTTATCGGCAATGGCTGTTTCCACACCAGTGGCTGCACCATACAATCCGATGGAGTCGCGGAAACCTGAAATAATAAGATTTCGGAGGTTTGTGCCGCCAACCATTCTATATTCCACGTGCAACCGATACGACACAATTCCCAATTTTTTCTTGATGTCCCAAATGGATTCGCCCGAACCTCGTTTTGTGCCAAACAGACGGACATCGTTGCAATACACTTGCTGGTTGTCGCCGGTAATGAGTTCCAGAAATGTTGTCTTTCCCGAACCATTGGGACCGCGAACCAACCAATGTTCGCCTTTTTTCAACTGCCAATTTAGGTCAATCAAAACACGATGGTCGCCCCAACCAACGTTCACATGGTTCATTTCAACCAAAATCTCACGGGTTTCCTCTTGGGCTTGTTTCAACGGTGAAGTGTTGGCAATGGTTTCGGTGAGATTTGAAGACAATTCTTCTCGTTTCGCCGTTTTATCTGCTTCATTTTTAGCATTTTGTGCAGACAGCCGTTTGATGTAGTCTTGTTTTTCTCCACAAAAAACTATGTCTTTTTGTGCAAATTCAAGCACATGCGTGATGGAGTCGGGGATTTCGTGCCAACGCTCCATACAGAGTATAATGTGTGGATTTGTTGATTGTCCGTTTTGCTGTTCGGTAACGATTGAGGTGAAAAAATCAAACAGGATTTTCCGACTTTCAGCGTCAAGTCCTGCAAATGGATCGCTCAGCACCAACAGTTTCTTGCCCGAAATCAAAGCCCGTGCGAGCAACGTCCTACGGATTTCGCCCGTTGACATATATTTGAGTCCGCGGTCAAGTATGTTGCCAATACCGCACAACTGCACTGCGTAGTTCGTTTCAAGTTCGCAAGCCCAAGTGGGGAGTTCGTCGGATTTTTTCAGCGGGCCAAGAACGCCTTCGGCGATGAATCGCCGCCCGGTACGTCCTATATCCACGCCGCCGTCCATATAGTCGCTCTCGTCGTTGTTGCGTTCTTCCTCAATCAGTTTTGCGGCACGTTCAAGCGAAACCAATTCCACAGAATCGCCAAATACTGAATAATATTGCCCAGCGGCGTGTGCCGACGTATTTGCCACAAACGACATTCTTCCAGCAAGCGCATTCACAAAATCAGCTTTTCCGCCACCGTTCGGGCCAACCACAAGCCACACTTCGCCAGCCTGCATTGTCCACGAAAGACTTGGAACAATGGTTTTCTCGTTCGACTCAATGCGGCAATCGGCAATATGTATCAATGTAGAAGAATCCACGTTTTTTGTGAGGATTACATTCTTTCAGGAACGCGTATGCCAAGCAAGCCCATTCCCGAAGCAACAATGGTAGCAACCACTTTCGACAATGCAAGACGGAATGTTTTTACTTCCGTATCTTCCTCATTCAGAATAGAATAGTCGTGGTAGAACTGGTTGTACAATTTTACCAAATCATATACATAGTTTGCAATATACGATGGCGCATGGTCTTTTGCCGCCAATTCTATTATGGAAGTATAACGTGAAATCGTTTTTATCAATTCTTTTTCCTTGTCGTTGCAGGTGGCAATAGCAAAGTTCGAGAAGTTTGTTATGCTTTGGGTGGCTGCTTTGCGCAACAACGAGCAAATGCGGGCGTGGGTATATTGAATGAACGGACCTGTGTTTCCATTGAAATCAATTGATTCCTTCGGGTTGAACAACATGGTTTTACGTGGTTCAACTTTCAGCATAAAGTATTTTAATGCACCTTGAGCAATAATCTCGTGAACTTCGGCAGCCTCTTCGTCGCTCAAATCCGACAATTTTCCAAGTTCATCGGAAATCGTCTTGGCTTCCTTCACCATGCTGTCCATTAAATCATCGGCATCGACAACCGTTCCTTCGCGCGATTTCATTTTTCCGTCGGGCAATTCCACCATACCATACGACATGTGGTAGATTTTCTTTGCCCAGTCGTAACCAAGTTTCTGCAAAATCAAACTCAGCACTTGGAAGTGGTAATTTTGCTCATTTCCAACCACATAGATAAGTTCACCCATGTCGCCGTATTCACGGAAACGTTCTATTGCGGTGCCAATATCCTGTGTCATATACACCGATGTGCCATCGGGACGAAGCAGTAATTTTTGGTCAAGACCGTCGCCAGTGAGGTCAGCCCAAACAGATTTGTCGTCTTTTTGGAACAAAATTCCCCGTTGCAAGCCGTCCATCACAACTTTTTTACCCAACAGATATGTCTGTGATTCATAATATATATGGTCGAACGAAACGCCCATTCTTTTGTATGTGGCGTCGAAACCTTCATACACCCAGCCATTCATTGTTTTCCACAACGAAATAACTTCGGGATCGCCTTGTTCCCATTTCACAAGCATTTCGCGTGCCTGTAGCAATATCGGAGCTTCCGCTTTTGCTTCGTCTTCCGTTTTGCCGGCAGCCATCAACTCTGCAACTTGTTTTTTGTATTCCTTATCGAAAATCACATAATAGTTTCCAACCAAATGGTCGCCTTTCAAACCAGAAGATTGCGGCGTTTCGCCATTGCCAAATAACTTCCACGCAATCATTGACTTACAGATGTGGATACCACGGTCGTTCACCAAATTAGCCTTGATAACCTTGTTGCCGTTAGCTGCCAAAATCTGTGAAATGGAGTAGCCGAGCAAATTATTGCGGACATGTCCCAAATGCAACGGTTTGTTGGTGTTTGGCGACGAGAATTCAACCATCACGGTTGGCGAATCCGCATTGACAGTTTTTTTGCCATAGTCCAAGCCCTGTTGCAAAGCAGTTTGCAACACCGACAACCAATATTTCATGGAGATTGTCAGGTTTAGGAACCCTTTTATTACTGAGTATGAATCAATTGTATCGATGTGCGAAACAAGGTATGCACCGATTTCCTCGGCAGTTGCCTCGGGAGTTTTCTTTGAAAAACGCAACAATGGGAAAATCACCACTGTTTTGTCGCCGGCAATATCTTTTTTTGTATCGGAAATCTGTACACTTTTTGAGTCAACGGTTGCGCCGTATAATTCCTGCACCGCCGTAATAATTTCTTGTTCAATAAGAGCGTCTATCGTCATTGCGTAAAATTTTTTGCAAAAATATGTTTTTTCCATCAAACACCACTTTTAAAAACACAAGTTATTATCAACGCAAGCATGAATAATCGAGAAATACGTGAATAAAGATTCAATGCTGAAAATATTTGTGTGTTTATTTCTAAAAAAACGTACTTTTGCACCCGTTAAATTATATATGTATGAACGCACAAGAATTACGTCAATCGTTTCTCGATTTTTTTGCTTCAAAAGAACACACTATTGTTCCGTCTGCACCTATGGTGGTGAAAGGCGACCCTACATTGATGTTTACCAATGCGGGAATGAACCAGTTCAAAGATATTTTCCTCGGAATTTCTCCGATTACTCGTCCTCGTGTAGCCGATTCGCAAAAATGTCTGCGTGTTTCGGGTAAACACAATGACTTGGAGGAAGTTGGTCACGACACTTACCACCATACCATGTTCGAAATGCTTGGAAACTGGTCGTTTGGCGACTATTTCAAGAAAGAAGCTATTTCGTGGGCATGGGAATATCTGACCGAAGTGTTGAAAATCGATAAAAATTGTTTGTATGCCACTGTGTTTGAGGGCGATACAACCGATGGAACGTCGTTTGACCAAGAAGCGTTCGATATTTGGAAACAATATCTTCCTGAAGAACGAATCCTGAAAGGCAACAAGCACGACAATTTCTGGGAAATGGGCGAGGTAGGACCTTGCGGCCCTTGTTCCGAAATTCATGTTGACATCCGTTCTGCCGAAGAAAAGGCAAAGAAACCAGGACACGAATTGGTGAACCACGACCATCCGCAAGTGATTGAGATTTGGAATCTTGTGTTTATGCAATATAACCGTAAGGCAAACGGCGAATTGGAATTGTTGCCGAAAAAACATATCGATACGGGTATGGGATTCGAACGTCTTGCAATGGTTACGCAAGGTAAACAGTCAAACTACGACACTGATGTGTTCCAACCGCTGATTGCGGAAATTGGCGCAATTTCAAATACAAAATATGGCGACGATGCGAAACAAGACGTGGCTATGCGCGTGATTGCCGACCACATACGTACTATTTCGTTCGCAATCGCCGACGGTCAGTTGCCGTCGAACATTAAGGCTGGTTACGTGATTCGTCGTATTCTTCGCCGTGCTGTTCGCTATGGATATACGTTCTTGAACCTTCACGAACCGTTTATGTATCGCCTTCTTCCTTGTCTGATTCAGACAATGGGAAAAGCATATCCCGAAATTATCGCACAGGAAAAATTGATTACAAAGGTGATTTTCGAGGAAGAAAAATCGTTCTTGAAGACATTGGAAACGGGTATCAATTTGTTGAACTCAAAGATTGAAAAAGTTAAACAAGCAGGTCAGAAGACAATTTCGGGCGTCGATGCGTTCACGTTATACGACACATACGGATTCCCGCTTGATTTGACCACTTTGATTGCACGTGAGCAAAATCTTGAAGTTGATATTGACGAGTTCCAAAAAGAACTTGACAAACAGAAGGAACGTGCCCGTCAGGCTACAAACATTTCGACTGGCGACTGGGTTGTGCTTTCTAACGAACAAGGAAACGCGTTCGTGGGCTACGATACCAAAGAATGTATGGTTTCGATAGTGAAATATCGTCAGGTAACGGCAAAAGGAAAGACGTTGTACCAATTGGTATTCGACAAGACTCCATTCTATGGCGAAATGGGTGGTCAGGTTGGCGACAAAGGATATATTGAGGCAAACGGCGTAAAAACTACGATAGTTGACACCGTTCGCGAAAATGGTCTTATTGTCCATTTGTGTGAAAAACTTCCCGAAGCGCTTGATACTGAATTCAATGCAGTAGTAAATACCAAATCACGCGAATTGACGGAATGTAACCACTCGGCAACGCACTTGTTACAATTTGCATTACAACAGGTGTTGGGCTCGCACGTTGAACAAAAAGGATCGTTGGTTACGCCGGAACATCTACGTTTCGACTTTTCTCATTTCCAAAAAATGACCGACGAAGAAATTCGTAAGACGGAACAAATTGTAAATCAATTGATTCGTTCTGATTATGCTTTGCAGGAATATCGCGATATGCCTATCAACGAGGCAAAGGCAATGGGTGCAAAGGCGTTGTTTGGCGAAAAATATGGCGATAAAGTTCGTGTGATTAAATTTGGCGATTCAATGGAATTGTGTGGTGGTACGCATATTTCGTCAACGGGAAAAATCGGTTTCTTCAAAATCGTTTCCGAAAGCGCCATTGCAGCAGGAATCCGTCGTATTGAGGCTGTAACATCCGACAATGCAGAGAAATTCATTTTCGAACAAGTTGATACAATTGCAACCATAAAAGAATTGCTGAAAAATCCTGTGAATCTGACGAAACAGGTAGAACAACTTGTTGCAGAGAATGCAAAATTGCAGAAACAACTTGAAGCGTTCGAAAAACAACAGACGCAACAGGTTGCAAACGAGTTGTTGAAGTCGGTTGAATCGAAAAACAACATTTCGTTGGTTGTGAAGGAAATCTCCGCATCGAATGCCAATGCGTTGAAAGACATTGCGTTTAGTTTGAAAAACAGTTTGTCGTCGTTCGTGGTTGTTTTGGCAGCGAATGTTGATGGCAAGGCAAATGTATGCGTAGCCGTTTCGCAAGATGTTATCGACGATTACAAGTTGACAGCGCAAGAATTGATAAAACTGATGGCAAAAGAAATTGCCGGCGGTGGTGGTGGTCAGCCATTCTTCGCTACGGCAGGAGGAAAGAATCCACAAGGAATTCCTACCGCATTGCAGTTGGTAAACAAACGCATCGCAGAATTATAACATCCAAACGGTCGGACAGTGGTTCGACCGTTTTTTATTTCTCACCATTGCTGAATTTATGCACGAATCCTGCAATTTCACGTTTGTGGATTTCGCAGTCCGACCAATATTCGTACACCTCGCATACGTAATAAAATACGCCGTCGGTAAGCATTTTCCCCGATTTGTAGTGACGTCCGTTCCATAATAATTCAGGATTATCGGTAGCAAACACCAATTGTCCCCACGCATCGTACAATTTCATGTCAACATATTGCACAAAACGATTCACAACGGGGTGGAACAAATCATTCTCGCCGTCGCCATTCGGAGTGAACACATTTGGCAACGAATATTGCGGACAATTATACAAACATGTGTCGTATTGATATGCCCCCACATTGCCCGCAGAATCTTCTGCCGCAAGGTAATAGCAGCCAGCCATATTGCTTGTGGAATCGGCAAACGAATGAATGTACGAAGAGGCGGTTGAAGAAACTGAAGTAACTATTCGCCAATCTGGATTTTGGCAATCTTTGAAATAAATCCGAACCGATTTTATTTCATCGTCGGCATCGACATTCCACGAAATTGTTCTTGAGAAGGTTTCGCAATCCTGCACAACTTTCAATGGCATAGGTTTGGGCGGAATGGTGTCGGCGGGAACTGCACACAACAGTTGCGAATTGTTATACACACGCGACGGCAACAAATGGTAGTCGAAATGACCGCTCGTTGTTGCGTAGTAGCAATATTCCTGCAAATTGTTCAAACCTGTATCCCAAAATTCGTCATAGTTAAACAAGCCCAAGGAATCAAACGATTCACCATTTTGGCGATATACAAAAACCGTATCGTTCTCCCAACCGACATTTGCTTGTAAAAGCAATTTAACTTTATGATTATAAGCCTCATACGTTAAAAATGGGGAAGAAGAAACTGGCGGTGTGCCAATCAATCGTGGTTCACCCGACGCCAAGGAATAAAATTCTATCTTGTATGAATACGTGGAATCCTTTGTGTTGAGTTTTGTATCGACAAACGAAGTGTCGGTAAGTCCATCTATTTCAGCGACTTTTACCAAATTTTCACCATACAATCCCGAAGAACGATACAACCAATACTGATATGGTTTTGGGAACGTGATGGAATCAAATTCCCGAGGAATTGACCATGCCACGTAGATTTCACCATTTTTCGCATCGGTTTTCTGCACGCTTGCGTTCGTCAACACGGGCGATGACGGCACCAACTGGGCACAAATCTCGTCGGAAATATAACTTGAATATGCATCCTTGAATACCGAACAAAAACGGTAACAATATGTAAATCCGGGCGTTAATCCCAAACCTCTGTTATTGTCGAAATATGTTTTTTGCGAAGCGGCAACCGTGGCAATTTTCTCGTAATACAACGCCAACGTGTCGGGCAAACCTACCTCGCAATACTCTGGCGTATAATCAATTGCCACACGCGAACGATAAATGTCGTATGCAACAATCTGCGACGCGCACAACGAATCTTCCCAATTCAGCGTGACAGAAACCGACTGCGGATTTGCCGATAAATGTACGGGAGGATGGCCTATAACCTTGATATTCACATATTTCATATCGGCAAGAGCAATCTTGTCATCGTCAACCGCCTTGAAAAGAACCATATACGCCTGCTCACGAATCTCGTCGCACGTCGGCACCCACACAAATTCTGATATCGTTTGTCCTTTTTTTGACGAAAGCGTTGTGAACGTGGCAGAATTTGCGACCTCAAACGGGCCACCCGAAGCGGTCAAAACCACATTATTACTGTCGGCATCGTTTGCCACAACCTGAAAACGGACGGTGTCGCCCACACGCACGCATACATCGGTCAGCGGTTCGATTTTGGGAACTGTGTTGTTTGCGTCGAACACCTCAATCTGCATATCACGGACAATTTCGCCGATTTTCGTACCTTTCCGCCATTCTTCAATAATCATAGCCACATTGTAACTACCAAGCACAATTGGCGCGTCCCACACCATATCGCCAGAAACAGCGTCAACATAAAAATCCTTGCTCGTCATTGGCATCGTGTAGCCGCTGATGTATTCGCCACCTTCGCCCGTGCATGTCGTCAGGCGATAAGCAAGGCTGTCGCCGTCGGCATCGTAGGCGGCAGGATTGTGAATGAATTTCACCCCTATCGCGGCATTGTCAACAGGAGGATTCGTCAGCACTGGCGTAGTGTTTCCGCCTAAAATTGCGTCAATGCGGAGCGTCGTGCTAATGGAAAACGGCACGTTCACCGATTCCACAATGTTTATCACGCCTTCGTTTCGGTTGGGGTCTTCCATGGAAATGGTGAATGAGCCCGGTCCGGGAAATGTGTGCGTGGTTTTGTATGTATTCAGAGTAAAATTGTCAGGCAGATATTCCTCCGAAATACGAGGAATGGTGCCCGAGGTGCCATCGCCCCATTGCAGCGTCAACACGTCACGCGACTTGTTTGCTTCGCTCGGCGTGTAGGTATAGGTAATGATTGTGATTTCGTAGATATAGCCCGAAACGTGTCTATATGTGATTTCCCCAGCCCTGTTGTGAGTGGCGGAAACAACAATCGAAACGAATAGAAATACTATGACCGACAATATTATTTTTTTCATTCTTCTTCATCTTCACTTTCAGGAATTTCAAAATGCAGCACCGACGATTCCCCCGTAATATTTGGGAAAACCCAACTATCTTCACCAACTTGGTATGAAACCGCACGGGCATTGTCGCAATAAGCACGGACATACACCGTTTCGCCTTCTTGAAATCCCGATTCCAACAGTTTGTCGATAGGTTTATACACCACCGCCGACTGCTTGGAATTGCCTGAAGATGTGGAACTTCCCGAAACGTAGGCGTATTCGTAGTCGTCGGGCGACACTGATTCCGAACGTCCGAAGAAATACCATGTAGCCAGACTATACGACGAATGATTTCCCGTGAAATACAAGGTTCTATATATCGACAGCACATCATCGTTCAGCCGCAACGAGTCAATGTCAATAGCTCCCTGCGCTTGTTTCGTCAAATAAATGGTGGAAAGCGTATCGGCATGCGATGTGTCGTAACGATGGGAATACACCATATTTTTACAATATCCCGATTTCGAGAATTCCAACGAATACCAACCTCCCTTTGGCTTATACAATTCCCATGAACCTTTGGAATCCGACATAATCAAATACGAAGTGTCGAACACCGACAATGGATTTGAACTAACCGTATCGATACAGCGAACTTGAATCTTAACATCGGAATTGTCGGATTCGGGCGAGCCTAATTCATTGTAAAGCACGACTTTTCCCCATATTCCGCGAAGCGTGTCAACATCTTCAACATACGCCTTTTTTCCACACGACGGAGCAAATATTGTTGCCACAACCGCGAACAACAAGCATCCAAAAACTGTTTTACGAATTATGTGCATATCGGTAAACTATTTGTGTTCAAAAATACATTTTTAATACGTAGAAACTACGTCAACACACAGAAAAAAACGCTTTTTGAATATAATACCCTCAATTTTACCCAAAAATTCCAATTTATTTTATATATTCGCAATCGTCAAATTATCGTATTAATTAAAATTATAATTATATGGCTATCAGTGCTTTACAAAAAGCGAGAGCTCAATACTCTCCAAAACTTCCCAGCTCTATTGCTTCAGGGAATGTAAAAATCAAAGAAGGTGCTGCCACTCAATCAGTTGCAGACCAAGATGAAATCAAAAAATTATTCCCAAACACGTACGGTATGCCAATCGTTACGTTTGAAAACGGTGGTGGATGTGGCAAGGCTTCAATGCCTGCATTCAACGTGGGTGTGATTCTTTCTGGTGGTCAAGCACCGGGCGGACACAACGTGATTTCTGGTATTTTCGATGGTTTGAAATCTATCAACAAAGATTGCAAACTATATGGTTTCCTTGGTGGTCCAAGCGGATTGGTTGACCATAAATATATTGAATTGACTTCGGCTATCATCGACGAATACCGCAACACTGGTGGTTTCGACATCATTGGTTCCGGTCGTACGAAATTGGAAGAAGTTGAACAATTCGACAAAGGTATTGAAATCTGCAATAAGTTAGGTATCAAGGCGTTAATCATCATTGGTGGTGACGATTCCAACACAAATGCATGCGTGCTTGCTGAATACTACTTGCAGAAAAAAGCTGGCATTCAAGTAATTGGCTGTCCGAAAACTATCGACGGTGACTTGAAAAACGAAATGATTGAAACTTCATTCGGTTTCGACACAGCAACAAAAGTATATTCCGAAGTAATCGGTAACATCCAGCGCGATGCCAATTCAGCAAAGAAATATTGGCACTTCATTAAATTGATGGGACGTTCTGCAAGCCACGTTACATTGGAATGTGCATTGCAAACGCAACCTAACATCACATTGGTTGGCGAAGAAGTTGAGGCTAAAAACCAAACTCTCGACGACATTGTGAACTACATTGCCGGCATAGTTGCAAACCGTGCTGCTAAAGGCATGAACTTCGGTACGTTGCTTGTTCCAGAAGGTTTGATTGAATTTATTCCTGCCATCAAGAAACTTATTTCTGAATTGAACGATATGTTGGCTGCAAACCAAGCAGAATTCGACAAATATGAAAACGTTGACCAAAAAATCAAATTCATCGTTGACCACTTGTCGAAAGAAAACGCGGCAATATTCGAAAGCCTTCCAACAGCCGTTTCGAAACAGTTGGCATTAGAACGCGACCCACACGGAAACGTACAGGTTTCGTTGATTGAAACAGAGCAATTGCTTGCCGAAATGGTTTCGAAGAAACTTGCAGCATGGAAGAAAGAAGGTAAATTCGTTGGTAAATTCTCAACACAACACCACTTCTTCGGTTACGAAGGCCGTTGTGCAGCTCCATCGAATTTCGATGCCGACTACTGCTATTCACTCGGACAAGTTGCCGCACAGTTGATTGCTTCGGGCAAGACTGGCTATATGTCGTCTGTTCGCAACACAACCAAACCTGCTGACCAATGGTTGGCTGGCGGTATTCCTATTACCGCAATGATGAATATGGAAAAACGTAATGGTAAAATGAAACCTGTTATCCAAAAAGCATTGGTGAAATTGGACGGTGGCCCGTTCACATTCTTCGCTTCTAAACGCGACGAATGGGCTAACAATACATGCTACATCTATCCAGGACCAATCCAATATTTCGGTCCATCGGAAGTGTGCGACCAAACAACAAAAACACTCCAATTGGAACATAAATAATCTATCGTTCCGATGGTTACAGAAAAGGATTGGCAGAAATGTCAATCCTTTTTTATTGCTTTTTGGGGATAGTTACACTATATTTGCAAAATATATTTAATGCTAATATAATGAAAAAACTATTGGTGTCACTCTTGTTTCTGGCTTCCGTTTCTTTATTGTCGGCACAAGAAACGTATTATTGGTATGAAAACACAAAAGAACCAATGAAGGTTCTTGGCGAAACGTATTACATAGGTTACGAGGAAAATACAGATATCGACAATTTTTTGTCTTCTGAAAGCAATAAAGACAAAGTCTTAACTAGCGAAGTTATAAAATTTTGGGGTATTAATTATATCAATGAACCTAGTAAACCAATTCATTGGGCTGTGGTGACTCAAGAATTAAAAGACGAAATTCTAGAATCATTCGAAATTCCATATATAACCCCAGACTATGAACTTAATGGAGGGGTTGTGAATGTGTCAAGTCTACTATACGTAAAGCTAAAACAAGAAGCAGACTACACATTGTTGGAACAATATGCTGCTGTTCATAATACTACAATTGTTGGGGAAGATGATTCTATGAAGAATTTGTATGTGTTGCTGTGTAGGGATATAAGTGAAGGAAGTTCTGTTGAAGTTGCCAATTACTTGTATGAAACTGGGCTTTTTGAGTATGCAGAACCTGATTTATTCGGTGAGTTAAAAAAAGACCCTGTTTTAATAAGGGAATGTTCAAATCAACAAATTTTACTATCGCCCAACTCAGTAAAAGATTATTTAACCCTAACTGTATCTACTGCCAACAACGAACTCAAGATCTTTGATTTGCAAGGGAAAAAAATTATGCAGCAGAATGTAGGGTTTTCGGCAGAGGTGAATGTTTCAATGTTGCCAAAAGGAACATATGTGTTGGTAATGAATAATTTAGAGAAAATGACGTTTATTAAACATTAGAGTTATGAAAAAAGTATTATTTCTTTTCGCATCGTGTTGCATGGCAATGGGAGCGATGGCACAGCAATGGGCAGGAAGTTCAACGACTTCGGACACGATTTATCGGTATGGAATGGTACAAATACGCCCGACAAGTAATGCACTTCCGTATGTGCAAATTAAAAATAACGAAATATCTGTTCGAAAATCGTATGGCACGGATTATCCAGAAAATTATACGAAAATAACACCCACATCAATTTCTGTATCAAGTGGAATTCCTGTTCCTGCGTCACAAATATCTTATTCAAACATTGATCAAGGAACTTTTAATTTTCATAGCGTAAGCGGACAAACAGAACATTATTTTCAATTGAATTCCTCAGGTTTACTTACCACTAATGGAGACATAGAAGTTTTAGGAACAATTTCAGCAAATACGGTATCTGCGTCAAACAAAGTTACCGCTCCCAACATAGCCATAAATAGCACATCTGTGCCCACAAACTTTAAATTTGGCGTAACAGGTAAATCATATTTCTCAGATTTTGTTGGAATAGGCACAACAAACCTAACCGCTACTTCGGGATATAAATTGGCCGTTGACGGTGGCATACTATGCGAAGAAGTGAAAGTAATATCTAATGTGCCTTCCTCAGACTATGTGTTTGAGAAAGACTACAATCTGCGTTCGCTTGGCGAAGTTGAGGCGTATGTGAACGAGAACAAGCATTTGCCAGATGTGCCATCGGCAAAGGAATTCAAGGAGAACGGCTACAAAATGGGCGATATGGACAACCTTCTTCTTCAGAAAGTTGAAGAATTAACGCTGTATATTATAGATTTGCAAAAACAGATTGAAGAATTGAAACAAGAAAAATAGATATGAAAAAAATATATCTAACCATATTGGTTTTAGTTGTTTCTACATTATGTTTTTCACAAAAGACATGTCCTAAATTTGTTTCTGTGGAAAATCAAATGGAGGATATTTTAATATCATTTGACCTTCCGTCCTATGAAATTCGGGATACTTCTTTATTGGAATCTTATAATGAAAAAGAATTGTTCTGCTACATTCATCACAACGACGATATGGGAGTTACAGATGATATTGGCTATCCATATTTACCTCAACAAACATTGGCAATAAATGTACCGATTAATTCTTATGAATATAAGATTTCTGTTTTGGAGCCAGAATATGAAGAAATCACATTAAAACATGAGATAGTACCTGTACAGGAAGATTTTAAGGAAAGGGATAATAAATTTTCAAAAAGTGAGTATTATAAGTCAGATGGGAGTAACCAACCATACCCTGTACATCTGTCCGAACCTTTTATTGTTATGGGGGAAAAGGGCGTTGACCTTACCATTTTCCCATTCTTGTATAATCCTGAAAAGAATAAAATAAAGGTGCTTACTCATGCAAAATTCAAAGTTACTTATTCCTTAACATCAAAACAAGAAGATTATCCTGAACCCTCAGATATAAAAAAGAAATATTTAAGTCACTTCTTTGCAAATTATGAAAATACCTTAAAAAGCGGTAGTGAGTTTAGTGGAAAATATTTAATAATAACCGATGCTATGTTTGAGGAAACTATTACCTCGTTTGCAAACTATAAACGTAATATTGGTTACGATGTAAATGTTTATACTACAGCAACAACAGGAAGTACAGCCACAAGCATAAAAAATTTTATACAAAACAAATATGACAATTCTGCAACAAGACCAGATTTTGTTTTATTGGTTGGTGATTACGAAATAATACCTGCATCTTGCGGAAATGTAAACTACGATATAGACGATCCGATTTCTGATCTTGACTATGCGAGATTAGATGGTAACGACTATTTTGCTGATGTGTTTTTAGGGAGATTCCCTGTTGACGATACAACAGGACTGCAAAATATCATAAATAAAACAATCTATATGGAAATGAACCTACATTCTTTTGATAAGGAAGCAAAGTTTATTGCAGGAGCAGATAGTGACACATGGACGCAAAATCAATTTGAGGCAGGACACGACTATGTCATTTCTGAAACCTTTTCTCCAGAAGGTTATACTAGTTATATATTATATCAGCCTGACTTTATATCTGTTATAAATGCAATAAATGGTGATCACTTATTTTTATTATACTCTGGACATGGATCAAAAACAAGTTGGGAAGGAGGAACTTTTACCCTTCCTAATGGTTCATTATATTTATTGGACAATACAATTTATCCTTTTGTTTTCTCTTTCGCTTGTCATACAGGTAATTTCTACGAAACAGATTGTTTCGGAGAAATGTTTGTGACAAATGCCAAAGGTGCAGTTTCTTATTTCGGTTCATCCGTTGAAACAATGGTAAATAGTGATAAAGCTATAGAAAAGAAAATTTTCGGAGATGCATTTACTGATGAAGAACACATATCAGACATAATAAATTTAGGAATGAAAAGATACTGGAACCGTTTTTGGTCATCCCTTAATGAAAGAAGAACTAAACGATATATGAAGGCTTATAACTTTTTAGGGGATCCGTCATTGAACATATTAGGATTGGGTTGTCAGGATTCTTGGAATTTTCAAAATCAAGAAGTATTCTGCAATAATGCAGATATTACTTATGCTGCTACGAACTATATCACAAACAATAATAGTTTTGTCGTCAAGCTAGGTGCAAATATCTCTTTAGTTGCAGAGAATTATATACGATTAAAACCAGGTATGGAAATAAAAAATGGAGCAACTTTTCATGCTTATATTGACGAGAACATCTGTAATGAAAATCAAAATAAGTCATTGGGAATACCTTATGAATCTTTTTTGGGAAAAGAAGACATTTTGATTATTGAAAATTATGAACCATATCCAATAACAGCAAAGCCAAATCCGTTTAAAGATAAACTTTCAATATATTTCTTTTTAGAGACAGATGATTACACTGAAATAAGTGTTTATGATACAAAAGGGGTACTTGTAAAAAAATTAATGTCGGGAAAAATACTAAATCAAGGTGAACATTCATTTTCTTTTAATCTATCGGAATTAAGACAAGGAGTATATGTTTTAAACATAAAAACATTAAATGGAGCATATCGAAATATTAAAATTGAAAAAATATGAAAAAACTATTCTTCTTAATTATAAGCATAAATTTATTTTATGCTTGTTCTGAGCGCTGTGAGTCATTTCCTGAAAAATATAAAGAATATACCCCTTATGAAAAAGGCGATGTTGTTCGTTTTGAAAATACAAAAGGAAAAAATATTACGTTTGAGGTTATGGATATGAATGTATGGGAAGGTAACAAAAGAATACCTTGGAATTGTAAATGCGTGTGTGAGAGTGATTTATCGTATAACATGTATTCTTCCCCAAATAATATTACTTTACAGATAACTTCAGATTATACAGATAACAAAAATTGGAGTATTTCCA
>JAFZOY010000025.1 GCA_017552705.1 Bacteroidales bacterium | reverse complement strand
TGGCACCTTGTAACCCTTTCTTGATTACATTTTTCCCTCCACAATGAAAGCAGATTTTTACTCATTTTCTTAAAAATGCTGTAAATATATAAATTTCAATTTATTACAAGGATTTCAGGTCTCATTTTGACCATTAAGCCTAATTTTCTATTTTTGTTTTGTTATAATAAATTTTTGTTTCCGTAAAATTAGGAATAAATTACGATAACAGCGTGGAAAATGGGAAAAATCTGAAAGTATGAACACAATTAGGGCCTGAAAATAGCTGTATTTAGCCCCCAAAACCTCAAACTTTATTTTTTTATGGTCTTGATGTGATCAGACAAAATCATATACGATTCATACAAGGTAACATCTTCTTTGATTGATTTTGTCCAGTCTTCTATCCGTTTGTTTGCCACAGAATCCAACGTTGCATTTTCCTTAGATGCTGGTGTCCAGTTGATTACCTCAAATGGCACTGGCGATTTGCCGGCATTTTTGTATTTCTTGGAAAGTGCGTTGTCTTTTTCGTCTTTGCTTCTGAACTTAGTGATTTCAAGCGGAATGGATTCCTGGTCTTTTGTATCGGCAAGCCATTTCGATGCTTCTTTTATCAACAGGAAGGCGGAATCTTTCTGAGTACGGTTTGCGCTCTTCTTCACCAAATCTTTGCAGTTTGGTGCTGCTTTCCACGTAACGTACGGAACCGATTTAATTTCCGACCATGGAAGAGGATAGTCAAGTTCTTTTTCTCCAATGTCGATTTTGTCGTACAAATCGGGTAGGATAATGTCTGGTTTTACGCCTTGGAACTGCGTTGTGCCGCCATTGATTCTATAAAATTTCTGAATCGTTACTTTGATTGCTCCGAGAGGCTTTTGTGATTGATATTCATGTGACACAAGCCTGTCGATGTCAACAATTCGCTGTACGGTTCCTTTGCCGTAGGTTGATTCTGTTCCGATAATAATGGCTCGTTTATAGTCCTGCATTGCTGCTGCCAAGATTTCCGATGCCGAGGCGCTGAATGTGTTGACCATAATTGCCAACGGACCGTCGTACAACGTTTTTTTGTCGTTGTCGCTGTATTGTTTCGCAGGAGAATCCATTGACTTCACTTGTACGATTGGTCCTGAGTCAATGAATAGACCACCAATTTCCACAACATCGTTCAATGAGCCTCCGCCATTATTACGCAAGTCAATCAAAATACCATCAACATTTGCGTCTTTCAACTTCTTCACTTCCTTTTCTATATCTTTCGAACATTTCCGTCCATGGATGTCGTTCATGTCTGTATAGAATTGAGGCAAGTATATGTATCCAATCTTATAGGATTTCTTATCGTTGGTTGTGAGTATTGTTGATTTTGCATATTTTTCTTCCAATACAATCACATCGCGGATAATTGGGATTGTAACAATGCTACCGTCGATTTTTTTCACAGTCAGCACCACTTTCGTTCCTTTGGGACCGCGGATAAGGCGAACGGCTTCGTCAAGGCGCATATCAACAATATCAACAGGTTCGTTGTCGCCCTGTGCCACTTTCAATATAATGTCTTCGGCTTTTAGCTCGCCTTGTTTCCACGACGGACTTCCTGGAACTATCTCCACAACCTTTATATAGCCGTCTTTTTCGGAAAGGGTGGCACCGATTCCTTCCAATTTCCCCGACATTGATATGTCAAAATCTTCTTTCTCGGTAGGAGGAAAGTAGTTTGTATGCGGATCAAAAGCTCCGGCAATTGCATTGACGAATGATGAAAAACGGTCGTTTCTCGAAATTTTTGCAATTCGTTTGAAACGAGTGTCGTAACGTTTTAGAATGATTTGTCTTGCTGTATCTTCAAGTTCCTCGAAAGTCTTGATTTTTACAGCTGTCTGTAAGGAATCTTGCCGCTTTTTTTGTTCGTTTTCTAAGGTGATTATTTCGGTAAGCACCTGATATTTAATGTATTTACGCCAATATTCTTCCAATTCGGCCTGCGAATTACAGAAATCCCGTTTGTCGGAGTTAATGTTGATGTCTTCCTTAATGGCAAAATCAAAGGGATTTTTTAATAAAGTAGGATATAGATTTTTGATTTTATCCAGCTGTTTATCAATAAGTTCTACCGATAAGTTGAAGAATTCCAATGAGTTGCTTTTAATTTGATCGTCGATTTTTGTTTTGTACGAAGATAAAATATCAATTTGGTCTTTTGTGAAATAGACTTTATTGTAGTCAAGACTTTTCAAATACAAGTCGAAAATTCTGGTGGAATATGTATCGTCAAGATTTTGAGGACTATAGTGGAACGATTTAAGAATTTCGTAGGTTGACACCATGATAAGTTTCTCTTTCGGTTCGTTGTTTTCATACACGAAAAATGCACCTAATAAGAGAGTTGTTATAAGAAGTACCGAAATCGGTATAATTTTTTTCAGCTTCATTGATATAAAATTTCAACGAAGGTAGTAAAAATCTTGATTTGTAGCATAGTATAGGGCTTTTTTTTAGAAAAAATTACAATAAGTAGGCAATACAAATTGCAGCCACAATACCGGCAAAATCGGCTATAAGCCCGCAACCAACGGCGTGGCGCGTGTTTTTGATGCCGACGGAACCGAAATACACGGCAATCACATAAAATGTGGTATCGGTTGATCCTTGGAAAATACAGGCGAGTTTTCCTGCAAATGAATCAGCGCCGTAAGTGTTCATTGCGTCAATCATCATGCCCCGTGCTCCTGAACCACTGAGCGGTTTCATCATTGCGGTTGGCAGGGCGGGAACGAAATCGGTGTTGATGCCCATCGCATCGAAACAATATGCAAGTCCGTCGCAAATGAGGTCAAGACCGCCCACCGTTCTGAAAATGCCTATGCCGACCAGTATCGCAATTAGGTTTGGAATGATTTTTATCGCTACTCCGAATCCTTCTTTCGCACCTTCGATAAAAGCCTCAAACACATTGACTTTGTGTATGATACCAGCCAAAATGAACGAAATGATTATTGAAAAAAGTATCAAATTGCTCAATACGCTCGAAACTATTCCTAATGTCTCGGCAGGTAACGATTTCAGATAAATCAGCAACCCTATAATAATTGCGGTGATGGAGCCAAGATATAGCAAGATTGTTTTGTTGAAGATGTTGATTTTCTGTACGATGGAAACCGCCAGAAATCCTATTAAAGTGGAGAAAAATGTTGCGAATAATATTGGTAGGAAAATGTCGGTTGGGTCGGCGGCACCGGCTTGGGCACGATAAACCATGATTGTTGTCGGGATAATCGTCAAACCGGAGGTGTTGAGCACCAAAAACATTATTTGTGCGTTCGATGCAGTTTCTTTTTTCGAATTGAATTCCTGCATCTCGTTCATCGCTTTCAAGCCCATTGGCGTTGCTGCATTGTCGAGTCCAAGCATGTTGGCGGCAATGTTCAGCATAATTGTTCCGTACACAGGATGGTCTTTCGGAATCTCTGGGAATATTTTTCGGAAAAACGGAGCTATCAGTTTTGCAAGCAAGGTGATGATGCCACCTTTTTCCCCGATTTTCATAAATCCTAACCAAAGGGCAAGCACGCCGGTAAGTCCAAGTGATATTTCAAAGCCATTTTTCGCGTCGGAAAAGACTCCTTGCATCACTTGTGAAAATATTTCGGTGTCACCGAAAAAAATCAGGCGGATAACGGCAACAACAAAACCGATGAGAAAAAATGCTATCCAAATGTAGTTCAACGCCATAGCCTTTGTTTTATGGTACAAAAATACGATTTTTTAGAATTTTGGCGGCTGATTATTTTGAAAATATCTGGAATAGTAAGTTTATTGTATTGTTCTTCCTTTCCATGTTGTTGATTTAAAAACACTTACAATAGGTACTATCGTGATGTACAGAAAATATACGCATTCAAACGGTACGGCTAACCAGATATATTTTTTCGATTGGAATTGGTTTCGTGTGACGTAGAAAAGTATAAGGTCGATGCAGAGTTTTGTTAGGAATAAGAACGAAAAAAGTACCAATGCGATTTGGTTATTAAAAATTGCAAAACCAGCGGTTACGGTGAGCGCAAAACAATATAAATACACTATCAGAGCAACGAGTATGGAATCTCTGTCTTTATATCCGCCTGCTTTCGAAGCCCATCGGCATCGTTGGTTGAATAATTCCTTGAACGTGTGTGGTACGCTGGTTTTTACGGTGGCATTGTCATTTTTTATAAAATGGATGCTGTTTCTATCTGTGCGTTTTGCCGTGTGGAGTAAAAACACGTCGTCGCCCGACGAAAATGATTCATTCGTGTCGTAGTTTATGTTGTAGAATTTTCTTGTGATGCACATATTTGCGCCGTTGCAGCTAAAAGCGTGGCCAATGTTTGCCAATCCATTTTGTACGCCCAAGATTCCGGTGAAATCGAGGGCTGCACATTTTTCCGCAACGGAAGATTTTTCGTTGATGCGGGGCTGTATGTTTCCGAAATATAAGTTGCCTCGATAGGCAGATGCGTATGCAACGTAGGTTTCAATCCATTCGCGTCCGATTTCGCAGTCGGCATCGGTAAACAGCAGAAGGTCGCCGTGGGCGAATTTCAGAACGTGTTTGAGTGCTTGTTTTTTCCCGACAATGTGTTCGGGCGACGAAAACACCTTGAGATTCTTTGCCGTTTCCACCATCGCGTCGAGAATTTGTTTGGTGTTGTCGGTGGAATGGTCGTCAATCACAAGAATTTCGAAACATTCTTGTGGGTAATTTTGTTCGAGTAAAGATTCTATAGTCGTTTTGATTGACGCAGCCTCGTTTCGTGCGGCAATAACAACGGAACAGAATGGGTAGGAGTGATCGGATTCCGCATTTTTATCGTGCACTATCCACCCTCGCACCGCGAAAAGCACAAGCAACGAGTAGCAGTAGGCAAGAAAAATCGCTATAAATCCAACAAGCATAGTCAGTTTTGTTTGCTCAAAGGTAGCCTTTTCCGCTAATTTCTTATAAAAATGATGGACGAAAATTTTGATTTTTAACTTTTGAATCCTTCAATTATTCTATTTTTGCCCAGAAATAAAACGCAGTGAGAAAACGGCTTTCATATATCGTTCGTACGTTCCGATTCAAACGGTGGAATCGGGCAGGATATTCTGCGTTTATGAGTTTGGGTAAACAAATCACCATTGGTCGGTTGCGTATTGCTGTTGCCGATGGTTTGTTGCGAAACAAACATTTGCGTCGGTTGTTGCTTACCGATGCGTTCTCTGCTTATTATACATTGTATTCCGATTCTGACGACGATTCCGATGATGGTGGTGTGGCGGAGCAATTGGAATGTCTGCTTGTGAATGCGGTTGTTCCTGCGGATGTATGTCCTGCAACTGAAAGAACACTATTATATGTAATATGGGTGAATCCTATCTTCTTCATTATGATGTTGATAGGATTTTTTATTTTTATACAGATATGAAAAAAATCAATTGGTTTTTAGCGATGCTTTTTGCATCGAATGTAGGTTTGAGTCAGGAAAATGGAGACACGCTGTCGGTGGATGTTTCGACGGTTGAGGTGGTGAAACAGGCTACCGCGCTTGCCTCGGAATCATTGCGGATAGTTACTGTGTTGTCGAAACAGGATATTGCGGCGATGCCGGTGCAAAGTGTGAACGATTTGTTGGATTATGTGCCGGGCATTGATGTCCGTTCGCGCGGTACCGATGGCGTTCAGGCGGATTTGTCGATGCGTGGGGGAACGTTCGACCAAGTGATAGTTCTTTTAAATGGCGTGAATGTAACCGATCCACAAACTGGGCATCAGAACCTTGATATTCCAATCGACCTTTCTGTTGTTGATAGAATTGAAATTTTGCAGGGAACTTCGATGAATGTGTTTGGCTTGTCGGCGTTCAGTGGGGCAATCAATATAATTACAGGCACTCGAAAGGAGAATGGCGTTGAGGTCGGGTTGGTTGGTGGAAGCAATGGCTATGTGGCTCCGCACGTTGGGGCGACGGCTCATACTGAGAAACTTACGGCAACCGCTTCGGTGTCGCATAAACAATCGTCGGGCTATATCGACAATACTGATTTTAAGTATTCGAATGCGTTTCTTCACTTGGAGTACCGTGATTCCACTGTGGGAACCTGTTCGTTCCAGTTGGGTGGACAGATAAAAAAGTTTGGCGCAAATTCTTTTTATTCAGTGAATTACCCCAATCAGTATGAACAAGACAACACAATGCTTTCATCGTTGCAATGGCGTAAGTCGTTTGGTCGAAACGATTTTTCTTCTTCTGTATTCTATCGGGCTCATTATCAAGAGTTTGAGCTGTTTAGGGATAAGGAAAACGCTCCCGCGTGGTACGGTAATCATAATTATCATATCTCGCAGTTGTACGGAGGAAATGTGAAATATGCATTGTATTCAAAAGTGGGAAAAACTACCGTTGGCGTGGAATTGCGTGACGAACGTATTGTGAGCAACGTGCTTGGCGATGCGTTGTCGGCACCGAAACGTGTCCCGATGTCGGCCCCCGAGGACAGTATATTCTTTATATATGGAAAGAATAGAATGAATGTGAATTGCTTTGGCGAACAGACGTTTGTTTTTGGGAAATTCACTTCGTCACTCGGATTTTCGGGTAATTATAATTCTATGTTCCACACAAACGTGTGCTGGGGGGCAAATGTAGGCTACCGTGTTTCCACGAAGATTCGCTTCTATGCGAATGCAAACAGCGCGTTGCGTTTGCCCACCTTCACCGATATGTATTACAAAAGTGCCACACAGTTGGCGAATCCAAATCTTCGTCCCGAGAAAAGTACGACGTTCGAGATTGGCACACAATTGCAATCTAATTCGCTATCGGGAAGAGTGTCAGGTTATTACAGAATCGGAACCGATATTATCGATTGGGCGAGGACTGCCGATGAGGAAGTGTGGAACAGTATGAATATTGACAATGTAAATGCCTTTGGTTCAGAACTTTCAATGAAATATAACTGGAATACTATTGTGAAGACTGTGGGTGTTTCGTATTCGTTTTGTAGGTTGAATAAAGAATCTGGCACATTGATTAGTAAATATGCCTTGGATTATCTTCGTAACACATTGACTATTAGTTTGAACCATACAATTTATAAACGTGTATGCGCAAATTGGCAATACACGTGGCGCGATAGAGTGGGAACATACGTTGGTGCGGATGGTGCTACAACCGAATATAATCCGTTTTCGTTGCTCAACGTGCAAGTATATTGGAACAGCGAAACCACGAATGTGTTTGTTGAGGTATCAAATTTGTTCAACACCCAATATTATGATTATGGCGGTGTGGAGCAGCCGGGAATGCAGGTTCGGGTTGGCTTGAACGTGCATTTAGCACGATAGCGGAACGTTATTTCTTCGGCTCCATGTGAATGGTAACGTGCGTATCGTCGCCAAACCGCTCTTTCAGTTTATGCTCGATTGTTGTGGCACGGTCGTGGGCGGTTTTTAAGGTTACATTGCTGTCCATTCGTATGTGGATTTCAATGGCGATTTTGTTTCCAATGCGACGGGTTTTTAGGTTGTGCGGTTCACAAACATCTGGAAAAGAAAGAATTATGTCGATGATTTCTTTCTCGGTTTCTTGTGGAAGCGTACATTCGGTAAGTTCCAACACGCTCGATTTCACCAAATCAACGGAAACTTTCACGAGCATTGCACCCACTATAATCGAGGCGATTGGGTCGAGAATCGTCCATTTTTCGCCGAGCAGGATCGCACCGCCAATACCGATTGCCGCACCGATGGAAGTGAGTGCGTCGCTTCGATGGTGCCAAGCATTTGCCACAACAGCCTGTGATTCAATCCGTTTGCCGTGGTAGGCTGTGTAGCGGTACAGAATCTCCTTTATAATAATGGAAAGGAGAGCCGCCCATAATGCTATCACACCAGGCGATTCAAGTTGTTCGCCGTTCAGCCACGACACACATTTCAACGTTCCCGAAACAATAATTCCCGTGGCTGCCGCAATGAGCATCAGACCAATAATGAATGTGGCGAATGTCTCGTATTTTCCATGTCCGTAGCTGTGTGATTCATCTTGAGGTTTTGTGCTGATGTTGACGAATAGAATCACCACAATATCGGTGATGAAATCAGAAAGGGAATGTACGGCGTCGGCTATCATGGCGGCACTGTTACCCAATATTCCAGCTATGAATTTGAACGTGAGAAGAACCACATTCCCGATGCTTCCCACCAGTGTGACTTTATAAATATCGGTTTCTCTGCTCATCACTTTTAAGTATTAATACAAATGTATTAAATCGTGGAGAAAGAACAAATTTGAAATCGGAAAATTGTAGAAACGTGAGTTTTTGTATTTTTGTGACGAGGTAATACAAAACGATGCGAATCATTTCCTTTATAAAAACATACATGGCGGTAATTGTGTTGATAGTTGCCGTGGTGGCGTTTGCTGTGCCAGCGTCGTTTTTATGGATACCGACGCGTAGCATAAATTGGTTGTTGGGAATCATAATGCTTTGTATGGGAATAACTTTGCAACCCGTTGATTTCAAGGTCGTTTTCACTCATCCGAAAAATGTTTGTATTGGCTGTCTTGCGCAGTTCACCATAATGCCGACACTCGCGTGGACGCTTGCCAAACTTTTCTCGTTACCGCCCGATTTGGCGATTGGGGTAGTGTTGGTGGGATGTTGCCCGGGAGGAACCGCATCGAATGTCATAACATATCTGGCAAAAGGTGATTTGGCTCTTTCTGTTGGTATGACGGCAGTTTCCACCGTTCTTGCTCCGATACTTACGCCGCTATTATGTTGGTTTTTGGCGGGTGCGGTTGTCGATGTTGACGTGGTGAATATGTTTTTGTCGATCGTGCAAGTGGTGATTGTTCCGATAATTGTGGGTTTTGTGATTCAGCGATTGTTTCCTGCGTTTACGAAAAAAATAGCGGAAATACTTCCTGCTCTGTCATCGATAGTGATTGCGTTGATAGTTGGTTCGGTTGTGGCGGCAAATGCCATGCAGTTGCGGACTGTTGGAATTGTTGTTTTTGTGGTTGTGGCTCTGCACAATCTATGTGGTTTTTGTCTCGGATATGGCATAGGAAGACTGATGCGTATGCCGCACGATAAATGTGTGGCGCTTTCAGTGGAAGTCGGAATGCAGAATTCGGGACTTGCCTGTGCCTTGGCTCAGCAACACTTCACGGCTTTGCAGTCGGCCACGGTTCCGGGGGCTGTATTCAGTGTGTGGCACAATATTGCCGGCTCCGTTATGGCGAAAGTGTATAATCTTCGGAAAGAGGATTAAAACATCGAAATGCTTGAATCTCAATGCGTAATTGAGATAATTTGAAAGTGCGGATATTGACGGAAGCGCACAAAAAATAGCTTGGTAAATTTTTGTTAAGAAAAAATGGATTTTCTCCCGAAACGGATAGAAAAAAATGCTATCTTTGGAACATTCTCGTAAAATGTGAGTTGAATTGAAAATATGAAGAAAAACATAATTGAAGATTCTTTATTACGGAATGAAATTCAGTAAGATGCATAAAAAAATTAACGAACCGAATCAATAGTATGAAGACACTATCATTGATTGCAAATACTGGCATTCAGTTGTATGCGACGCGTATAAAACTACAAAAGCAGGAACGTTGCCGATATTTTTATGAATGGGTGAATCCTGTGAATAAGCGCTGTGGCGTTGATGCCGTATATCGTTTGGAGGAGAAGAATCCCGAAAATGAATCGACCACGGTCGCATATTTCAATCTCCGTCCGCTTGTGGAAAATGGATGGCTTGCGCCCGACCAACCAATTTCAATCTCGTTGCTGAAACAAAATGGTATAAGCCCAGTTGCGATTGAAGGCGAGGAACTTGAAAACGGAAAAATTTACGCCATAGATTTCCAGAATCTGGCAAATAATATGGCGAAATTTGAAAACACATGGCTGCCGTTGCCGTATTTCTACCAGCGGAAAAAACAAAGCGGTGAGGTGATTTACCGAAAATTGGGACCTCTGAACTGGAGTCGTTTTAAATTGATTCCTCGTGGCGGCGACGACGAAACTTTGCTGTACGATGTGGTGTTGGCTTTCGATACCCGTGCGCGGGACAAGGAAACGTTGGGCGTTGTTGAACAGAAAAATAATGAGTATCCTGTTTTCGGCGATTCATCGGTGGAGAAGATTGATTTTGGATTGTGCCGTAATGATTTGCTGTTGATGGATTACTGCTCGAAACAACTCGGCAGTTCGTATGTGTATGATTCGTTGTTTGGTTTGTTCCATCCCGATAAAACGGATGTCTCTCAATTGATTGACGAAGATATACATCGTTTTGCATTTCTTACCTCGTATTTATTTTTGATCGATAACTTGGCGGACAACGATTCGTTCCCGTTTGTTGCCTTGCATCGAAACAATGCGGAAGAGGCGCGTCAGGTTGATATGGTAGTGAGTGTGGGAAGCGATTCATCGATGGCATTGCTGATTGAAAATGATGACTTTGGATCGGTTTGTCCGTTGCAGTTGCAGAATTTCACCAATCCGATTGCAGGTTCTGATGAGTCAGTTTCGATACGGAAAAGTACCAACGAATTTGGTATGCGGTTGGCGTTCCGTCAGGCGTATTTCGGAACGTGCGGACCAAATAAAAGCCGTCAGTTCGTCTATCCAAGTTATGTGCGCTTGGGCGATGAGGCATTGGATTTGATAAATGGAGCTTCTTCGTGTGATGTGAATGCACGTTCTTCGTTCCAAAGTTCCAGTCCAAAGAAATTCTTGTGCGACGCAAATCCTGTTTCGGAACCGTGGCGTAATGTGGTGCTCAACGGTGAACAGGGCGATGGCGTGATACCTGAAATTCCTAATCTTTCGAGATATATTTCAGCCACTGGCGAGTTGAGTGTCGGTGGAATAGGCGGACAGGAAAATCATTTTTCTCGTCGTTCGTTGATGACGTTCTCGTTCTTGGAAATGATAAACCAAGCGTTTATGCAAATCAATAGTGCGGAATTTCGTAGCCGTTCGGGTGAGGAATTATTCTTGAAACCTCGTCAGTTGCGGAATATCATTGTTACGGGAACATCGGCAATGTTAAAATCTGAACGTGATGCATTGTTGAATTGTGCCGTGGATGCTTCGGTGCTGTTCGGTAGATTTTTTGAATTGCGCGACACGAAAATCACTGTTCTGCCGCAAACCAAACGTAATGCGGAGCATAAAACATGGAACTTCGATGAACCAACCTGTGCACAATTAGTATATATGTATAGCGAGATTGCATATAAATATAAAGGATGCGCCGAGGAATTTTTCAAATTGTTCCAACAAAACAAAGATGTTCCATTGACTATTGGTACGGTGGATGTTGGTGCGGAAACAGTCGATATGGCTGTCAATGAATATACATTTGAAACTGCCGACGATTGTGCGCAAATCGCTCCAAAACCGTTGTTTTACGATACATTCAATGGCGCAGGCAATGATATGATGCGGAAGTTGATTCAGAAATTGCTGCTCGATGACGAAAATAGTGCTTTGAGAAAACAATTGAATGCATTGTCGATAGACTTGTATCGTCAGTTCGTTAAGGATTTCTTCGGTCAAACGCCTACGTCATCAATCAGCGCAAATGTACGTTCTGCTGTTACCGTTTGCTATTTGATTCCGTTGGCAACATATTTCTTGGATTTGCAAGGTAAAAATAGTTGCGATTGTGTTGTGAAATATTCCGATTTCGCAGGAGCAAATCCGTTGAACGAAAAGTTGTTGCAAAGTTTTCAGGCTGGCGTTGATAGTTGGTTGCAGAACAAAGGTGAAAAATCATGTGGTTTGGACTTGACGCAGTTGAAATGGACGTATGATGCGAAACGTGTTTCGGAGATTGTGCGTGATGAATTTGAGCCATTGTTGAAAAAGGTTGCAACGATTATGCATGCATATTCCTGCGATTTGATTTTGCTTACTGGCCGTGTGGCCTCGTTGGCGCCGATTCGCGACATATTCTTGAAATATTATGCGGTGTCACCAGACCGATTGGTGATGTTGAACAATGAATTTGTTGGTTTATGGTATCCATTCGCCCAAAATACAGGCTATGTCTCAAATTGCAAGACAATCGCTCCAGTGGGGGCGTTGTTGGGATATTGCGCGGCAGCGCCACAATCTTTCAATCAGTTCTCGGTTCAGTTTGAGGACTATCAGAAAGAAGTGGATTCATCGAAGTCGGTGCAATTTGTTGAGGGACCAAAAACAGGTGTCCGTACAAATTATATATTAACACCGATTATAAAGCAGGGTACTGTTGTCGTGAAACAATTCCCAACGTGTTTGAAGGCACGGCAAATCGATGTGGATTCTTATCCAAACAGAATTTTGTATGCTATTGATGTGAACCAGACGAAGATGGTCGAAAAAATCCGTCGTCAGGCTATAGCAAACGGCAATATGGCAATTTCTGACGAGGAACTTGCTTCGGAGATTGAAAAGTCAACGAAAGAGTTGCAGGAAAAATTGCCGGTAACGATTGTCGTTGAACGCAACGGAATAGACAAGGATTCGCTTGCCGCCGCATCAATAACCGACGCAAATGGCGAAATTATAACCGAAAGTTGCATTGATATAATGGCAAAATCTGTTGCTTCGGAAACTGCTAATTGGCTCGATTCGGGAATATTTGAATTTTAAACTACGAGATTATGAAAATACAAGATATTCAAGAAAATATACAATTGATTGACGAGGCTTTGACGTGGGCGGAATCGCATTCTGTGCAAGCGTTTCCCGTTGATGTGTTTAAGGCATATAAAAGAACGTTGCGTGCAATTGGTGAAACTACCACGGAAACGAAAAAATCGTCGAAACAGGCGGAAGTTAAGCCTAGCGGTGCCTCTCAGTTTTTCTCGTTGTCGGTTGCCGAAGTCATCAATGCTATGCTCAAAGCATATTATGTTGATGGAGAAGGACTTGCCGATTTACCGCTTCAATCCGATGTTATCACTCAAAAAGTGAAGGAATTGTTGCCGCAAATCACATCGAAAACTCAGCAAAATGCTGTGTCAGAAGATGATATATTGAATTTGGAAACGTATTTGCGTACTGAGATTGGAAGTAAAGCGGCTCACGTGTATCAGTCGGATTTTTGTAAAATGGTTGCTCCAAAAATCAGTCATATTGCAAGTGAGCAGTGGGCGGAATTGTTCTCGTATGTGTGGAATAAAAACGCAAGTTTTACCAGTGTGTTCTCGGCATTGATAGCCAAGGTGGGCGTTTCGGAAGAACCATCGGACAAGGCTGCAAATTGTGCGGATGTTCAGCAGATTCGGGACGAAATTGTGGCACGTCTTCGAGTGTTCTCCGATGGAGGCAACGAGGCAGATAAAAATGCTGCTTTGCAGAAAACCATCGGCGATATGCGCGCAATGCTTGATTTGAATATTGGGCAAAATCAGGAGTTGTTTGGTAAAATCCTTGACGGACTGATGGTTAAATCAGACGAAATCAGAAAAATAGTGTACGACGCGCTGGTGCTCGACGAACCTGTGGAATCGGCAAATACTATTGCCGCTATTCAGATGATTCGCCGTCAGTGTGAGATTGATATGAAGGAATCTCCGGAACAGAATATCGAGAAATTATTGGCGCATTATTCGTTGCCAATTGAGGAATTGGAGAAATTGTATGCCTCACAGGGATTCACGGTAAACGATGTCGTGTCGGTACAAAAAATTGAAGATGCGTCGAAAGCCGATGAATTGGTGAAGGCGGTTGCGTCGTATTGGATGCAGTATATCAATAATAATGTAGCGGAAATCAAGACAATGCTGCCTCATGCCGAGGAAGTTGCCTTTGCGTTGATGACATTGTTCCAAAGTTTCAATGTGTCAAAAACGCTTTCCGATGGTGTCACACAGTATCAAAGTATGTATGGCGGACATGATTCTGTTCATGCCGTTGCCGATTTCATCACGTTGGAATTGAACAAATTCGTAGGTACATTCGGTCGTGCGTATATGGGTTTCGACGAAGTGAAAAAAATTCAGGAAAAGGCTACAGCCTGCAATGTGAAGATTGCGGACATTTCGCCGTTGGCAATGAATGCGCAATTCAAACGTCAGGATGTGAAACAAGCTCTGACTGTGCTGGAACAAAGCACACAAATTGATTTTTCGAATATGGTTACCTTGTTGAATTTCTCGTTTTGGGATAATTTCCCGAAGTGGGAAAACTTTATGACAATGGGATTGTTATATGCAAGCGATGTGGAACAATTTGATTCGGCTGCAACCAAGCAAATTGGCAAAATCCTGCAAAAAACGGAAGGCTTGTATGTTGAATAAAGGAAAAGGAGGAGTACTACATGAATGAAACACTGAAATTTTCGTGGGGTCATATCGTTGCATTTTTGGCGATGATTATGATTTCGTATGTTACATTTACAGGAGCGGCGTATTTATACGACACGAATCTGATTGTTTCCGCATTATGGGCAATCGCGTCGTTTCTTGTGCTGTTTGTGGTGTTCGTTGGCACGCAGCAGATGAAGGCGGTGGAGAAAAATTTCACCCGATGTATAGTGCTGGAACGAATAGGCGTGATACTTTCAATCGGCGTATTGGTTGCGTTGGTTACGGTTTCACCATTTAAGCATTTTTGGACCGTATATAGCAATAAGTCGGAGATAATGGACGAATTTGCCATGTCGATTGATTCTTCGAAAAGCATTTTCGAGAACTACGATGTGTATGTGAACGAGCGGATAGAGAAAACGTTGCAAAGCAAATCCCCCGAAAAAAATGCACAGGCTGAATTGATGCGTCTGCAACTACAGCCTGTATTTTCCACACAAACAGAATCGTTTGATTATCAGGCAAAAAAAATCGAGATAGAGCAATGGATTGACAAAGCGCAACAGTCGAGTGTGTGGAATGTGTTTGTGATTGGTAATCTTACACAGATACAGAATGGTGTTGAAATGTGGAAATCTACTTTGGAGTCGTGGTCCGACAAGAAATTTTACGATGGTGACATGGAACCGTATAAAGCTACGTATGACATTACCGCCAACTTCAACAACTTAAAACAAAAATTCACGCGTACTGCTGCTTTTCAATGGCGTGCGATTTTATGGGCGTTGATAGGCTATTTATGTATGGCTTTGCCATGGCTGTTGCAACGTCGCCCCGTAAAGAATCCTAATTCCCTTTGGGGCAAAAAAGCCTGGACTGCCGAGGAAGACTACGAAGAACATTTGGCGGAACAACCTGCTGCAGAGCAACAGGAACAACCGTTGAAAATTGAAGAATACGACGATGACACGTTTGAGATATAATGATATAGAACATTGAAAATTAAAAAGTTATGCCAACAAAAGAAGAAATATTTGATAATATAAGCGATTATTCGGCTTCGGAGATTTCGGAGTTTATAATCGATGGAATTGTTACATTCGATGAATTGTGCGAATATAAAAATACTGGCGGCGAATTCGGAAATGTGCTTCGTGAGGAAGTCAAGAAATTGATTGCCGGACAAGAACCGAAGGATTGGGAGGCTGCCGCACGCGAAAATACCGAGGAAAGCTATTCGGAATATATTCGGAAATATCCGATGGGTCCGAATAGAATCGAGGCTAACATCAGAATCGGTAAAATCCGCACATGGAAAACCGACACCATGCGATGGCAGAATACCAACAAGAAGAATATTGATGAGGTAAAGAAATATTTGGCGGAATTTCCCGAAGGACGTTTCTCGCTTGAGGCGAAAAAACTGATGAAGGAAGCAGAACGCCGTGCCCAATTCGATTTGAAGGAATTTGCGAAATCTCTTCGTATGCAAAAAGAGAATGAGCATTTTGCTGAGTTGGAAAAACAAATGAAAGAAGGCACAATTTCGCGTACCGAGATTTTGAAAATCATTGCCGACGACCATAATATTTTCAATACTGATTGTATCAATGAACTGCTTGACCACGCATATATCACCTACGAGGATTTGATTCAGGAGGCTGGCGTTGACCAAATGTTTATCCAGTCGTTGCAGAAGAATTTGAGCAATATCGATATTCCTTCGGTTGACTGCGATGCGGTGGAACAGATAGAAAAAACATCAACGGAAATTTATTTCTGGGGTGTGAAAAACTCTGGAAAATCATGTGCGATAGGTTCAATTTTGAATACAGCCCGCCGTGCGGGATATGGCATTACCAACAAAAAAGGACAGGGTATCCCATATTTCGATGCATTGTCGGATTTGTTCAACCAGCACGATTCCCGTCCAACTTCGGTGTTGCCGAACGGTACGCCAACTGATAGTTTCGCCGAAATGGGATTCGATATGACAATGGCTTCGGGCAAATATTATCCGCTCACATTTGTTGACCTTGCCGGTGAGTTGCTGACGGCAATTTATGCCGAAGCGCACAATATCGTGCTCGACGATCCAGCATACGACAAGGCAGCGAAGGCGTTCCGCCGTGTGTTGCTCGATAATCATAAGGAAGGCAACCGTAAAATCCATTTCTTTGTGATTGAATATGGTGCTGCGGGAAAGAAAATAAAAATCGGAAACGATATAGAATTAGGACAGGATGCGCTTCTCGAAAATGTGATTGATATCCTGAACGTGGAAGATCCTATGGAAAATCCGTTCAAGCGCGACACTGATGCTATTTATGTCGTACTGACGAAAGCCGACAGAATCAAGGCAAGTTCTGCTTCGGAACGTCGTGAAAAGGCAAATGAATATGTGAAGACTCATTATAAAGGATTGGTTACTGCTGTCCGCAATGTGTGCCGCGAATGCGAATTGAATGGTTATGTGAAGCCAATTGCGGGAAAAGATGCCGTGAAACCAAAGATTTTGGTGATTCCGTTCTCCATCGGTGATGTTTGTTTCAAGAGCTATTGTGTGCTGAAGGAAGATTCTCCGATGAAAGTGTTGAACGAAATCGTATCGCGCGCCACATTCGAGGAAGACGATAAAAGTTTCTTGGTAAAACTTAAAAAGAATTTCAGGAAATAATGAAGAAGAAAATTGCTGTTTGCGTAAAGGAAACCAACGACGGTTACAGTAGCGATTTCCTGTATAAATCTGCAGATTTTGTAAACGAGGGGATTGTTACGGATATTCGTCTATCGTGGATCAGCGGCGTGTTTGATTCTTCGACCAACGAACTTCGTGAAAAGTTGAAGGACACGAAACCGCTCACTTTCGTGAAATTTACCCGAAACTTCTTTTATCTGGTTATCCTGAAAGTGGGACAAACATCTCGTTGGAACGATAATATTGCTGTTTGGTGCCAAATTCCGTTAGGGGTGAAACCATTGTATTCCGATTGGAATATGTTGATTTCCACTATAGAACGTGTTCTCAACGTAAAGGAAACTCTGGCGAAGAAAGAATCATGGTTGGTTTTGGATCCGATTTTGGGTAAGGAGTACGATTGCAGCGACACGTGTATTGAGTGGGGCGACGCTCCTAAAAATTATGCCTGCCGCTATTTGTCGATTTCTGAAAATCTGTACACGTATCTACAAAATTATTATCAGGCTGGCTATCAGAATTTTGAGGCGATTCTGCTTCTCGACGAGGGACAGAAACAAATGGTTACTTGTAAATCGTCGGTACAGGATTTGACTTCCGTTCCGTTGGAACAAATGGTTGTGTTGCAACCATTTACAAATGCCGATGGCTGGTTGCCGTACAATGACAAGAATGAGTTGATGGAAACTGCTCTTTTGGTCGGACAGAAACAAACGGTTTCGGTATATTGGAAAAAAACTGGATGTAAAACAATTTGTAAAACAAGTGTGGGAAGCGATGCGACGGCATTCCAAATCACACCAAATGATTATAAAAAAATAATGAATAAATCATCGTTTAAGATTCGTGACGGAAAAGGTCAGGATATTTCCTCCTTTATCGTGAAAGTTGATGGTAGGGATTTTCGAAATGGGGAACTAGAGTTTCCTATCGACTATAATATGTCGAATGCCAAAGTTGACATATCATTGCAAGGTGTGGAGAAAACGGAAGGAAATCCAATGCTGAAAACTATTTTGTTTGCCGTTGGTGGTGTTGTGCTTGGTTTGATTGTTGGTTTGGTGATTGGATTTTCGCGGACTCCTAAGGTAATTGAAGTGCCGGTTCAACAAGCTCGCCCGTTTAGTTGTACCCGATATTTCGAGGAAAATCCGCACGTGTGGGAGAAGGCTTCGATGGATAGCTGCAGCGACCTCAAAGGTGTGTATGAATTGCTTGCCGCCTACGATTTCAAAGGATTACAGGAGAAAAAAGACGTAATGGAGAAATATACTGGCTTGAAAGATTTGACTGAGATGGTTGACAAGGCCGTTGAACTTGGTTTTCAGGTAAAAACGTTTACGAATACGTTGTTGACCATTTATTTGGAATCGTACAATAGTTGGTTTAAGGAAGAACTTGATGTGTTTGACCCCGATTTGTTCGATGCGTTGTATGCCTACGATGGTAAAATCGTGAAACAATATGTGTCGGCTGAACGTCCGTCGTTGCGGACAATTTGGGAGTCGTGCTATATGTCGGGGAAAAGCCATCCGCAGCATTATCTCAATGCCGAGGAAATTCAAAAAGATGCGTATATGAAGAGTTTCACTGCTGTTTCAAACGCACCAAAAACAACTCAAAAACAGGAAGCTCCGTCGAAACCTAAAAAGGATTATTCAGGACAGGGAGCTGATGACTAATTGAAAAAAATAAAGCTATGAATAGGATAATTAAGTTGATAATTTTGGCGGGGGCAATCGTGCTGATATGCTCTATGTCGGTTTACTTTTATCAGACGCAAGTCGCAAACACGCCGTCGTTGGCGTTTTCTGGCAATCAGTTCGTGTGCGATGTTGAAAAGGATATTGAGGCTATGGCTTCGTTTGATTGTGCCAATTGCACCAAAGATCCAGAGGAGTTATATACGAAACTTGCCGATAAGTTTGGCATCTTCAAGAAATATTCCTTGATAGATTCGGTGAAATACGACGAATTGATGGGTAAATTTGTGGCTGCATACGCAGGAAAATTCTATGAATCAAGTTCTTGTAAAATGAGCAAACCTTGGAATTTCGCAAAAGAATCATGGCGGTTCCAACGTGCCGCTTGGTTGCTTGACTCGGTGAACAGCAAGAGTTTCTCGCCGACAATCAAGGCGAACATAGCTTCGATTCTGCAAGTGGAATCCGATTATCGTTCAGCAACCAAATTGCTGACTCAGAGAGGGTTTGGAAATATGGAGGAGTCAAGGCAGCAAGTCGCTCTTTCCCGAAAGTATAAGGATGATAAATATTTGTCGAATTGTGGCTCGTTGGCTGCTTCGTTGACTGCCTATCCAAACCAATTGCATGCAAATCATTGGGCGTATATCGCTGAAACAGTTGAGCAGATAGAATTCCAAATCCAGGTATTGCAGAAATTGAGTACGGAAATGGGTGCTCCGAAAAAGCGTGGCCAATATGATATGTCGAAAATATTAAAGGCAAACTATTCAAAGACATACAACGATGTGGCTACAAAGATGCCGCAAATGCGTAAGGCGTTGGACGACTACGACACCAAGGCTCAGGCAACCTACGGGACGAAAAAGGATATTGCCGACATCAGCAAACGGGTGAGCGCAATCACTCAAAAATTCTATAGTTTATCAAGACCAGAAAATTAATTCAAATGAAAAAAATAGTTTTACTCGCAAGTTTTTTGTGCGCCTGCACACTTTCATTCTCACAAGTCATTAATACGCTCGGTGTTTCGGTTGCCGCAGGACCGACATTTTTCTTCGGCGACATATCGTCTTCGTTGCCAAAGTCAATGAAATATACAACAGAAATCGGATTGCGGACAAATGTTTATGAATCCCTCATGTACGGAAAATTCACGTTTTCTCAGGGAATGTTGGGCGGTCAAAAAGACCAAAACAATTCAACCGTGAAGTTCGAAAACTTGTTTTATGGATTTTCTGCTTCGTTGCAAATCGAGCCGTTGCAGTTCATCCTGATGACCGTGAAATTCCACCCATATATTTCCATCGGTTACGGAGGAATGTGGTTCCGCACGAAGGCATTCGACGACAATTCTGGCGCAATGATTTCGTCGTATGGCTATAAAAAAGCTCAATCGGTTAAACGGACGTGTGAATGGACAATTCCGCACGGAATAGGTTTCGAATATAAATATTCGCCACAGGTTTCGTTTATGATGGATTTCAATCGTCTGTATGTCCATTCCGACAAACTAGACGCTGTGGTTTCGGGCGGAAACGATGTGGTTGGTTCCATTTCGATTGGGGCATTGGTTACGCTTGGTGAAGGTAAGGCTACGCAAAAAAAGAAACCTGCCTATGCTGATGCCGACCACGACGATGATGATTACGATGCGGAGGAAACTACGCACAAACAGGCTAAAGTAAAGGAATCGAAACCAAAACCGTCGAAGACCACGCAGCCAGCTGCACCTGTGGTTGTTGCCGATTGTAACGAATATAAATCCCAGTTGGCAAAGAAAGATGCTGAAATCCAGTCACTTCGCGATTCAGTGCATAAATTGATGAATATTCCTGAATCCCTGAAAATCAAGTATTGTAGAAAATATTTGAATGGATTGCTGTACAGAAAATGCGATGTGGATGTTATCAATTCAAATCTTGCAATATTGGATTCAGCTAAAATAAACGATGAAAATATAGATAAATATAAATATCTATTACGAAATTATTCAACTTGGTATGCTGAGTTTCTGCAAGTTGTGGAATTTGCACAAAAAGACGGTCGTCGGTATAGTCCGCTTACTTCGGAATCGAATGCATTCCGCGCTGATGTGATGAATCGTATGCAAAACATTGGGTATAGCAAACGTTCAACCAAAAATTGGCAGATTTATTATTTGGAAGAACAGATTAATTTGGTAAAACGTCGTTTGGATGAAAAAGTAAAACATCCGGAGGTGATTATTGATTTTTCGGACATGTTGAATTAGCCGTGTTGGAAAATAGGTGAGAAGTTGTACTTTTGGCCGAAATATCAGGTAGGTAATGACATTTGAAGAATTCAATATAGACGAACGGCTGCTTGAAGCTATTTCGTACATGCATTTTGAAAAGGCGTCGCCAATTCAGGAAAAGGCTATTCCTGTCGCTATGGAAGGAAATGATGTGTTGGCGTGCGCTCAAACAGGAACAGGAAAGACTGCCACATTTCTGATACCGATTCTGCAGGATTTGGTGACGAATGGCGCTCATGGATTCACGTCGTTGATTGTGGTGCCGACCCGTGAACTTGCAATTCAGATAGATCAAGAGTTGCAGGGCTTTTCGTATTTCACCGACACGACAAGCAAGGCTGTGTATGGTGGCGATAAGGGTATGGACTGGGACGAACAAAAACGGGCTTTAACCGAAGGAACAAATGTGGTTGTGGCTACTCCGGGGCGCTTGATTGCCCATCTTCGTCTTGGGTATGTTAAGTGTAACAATATCAGGCATTTGGTACTCGACGAAGCGGATAGAATGTTGGATATGGGCTTTATTGACGATATTCGGCAGATTCTGGGATACATTCCCAAAAAACGCCAAACAATGATGTTCAGTGCAACGATGGCTCCCGAAATTCGGAAACTTGCCAATTCCATATTGGTTGAGCCACAAATGATTTCCATTGCCATTGCGAAGCCAGCCGAAGGTGTGAAACAATCGGCGTATATGGCTCATCCGTATCAGAAAATTGATTTGATTACCCATATTCTGGCGCAAAATCCTGATTATGACAGCATTCTGATATTCACTTCGACAAAGAAACTGATTCATTCCATCGTCAATTCCATACATAACCATATTAAGGGTGTTACGGTGGAGGGAATTTCGTCGGATTTTGAACAAAACGAGCGGGAAGAAGTATTGTTGCGATTCAAGGCGAAACAAACCCGAATTTTGGTCGCCACTGATGTATTGAGCCGTGGTATCGATATTAAGGGAATCAATCTTGTGATAAATTTCGATGTGCCGCGCGATGCCGCCGATTATGTCCACCGTGTTGGGCGTACGGCACGTGCCGATGCAAAGGGCGAGGCGATTACGTTTATCAGCGAAGCGGATATTCCCAAGTTTGTCCGTATTGAAACGTTGATTGAGAAATCTGTTGAAAAACTACCATTGCCGCAGGAATTGGGCGAAGCTCCGATATGGAAAATTCCCGCTGAAAAATCAAAGAAGCGGTTTTACGGGAAACGGAAAAATGGCAAGCGTAACTTTTTCCGACGGAAGTCCGATAAAGAAAATTCGAAGAAAGGAAATCCAAAACAATAAAATCTTGTATTTTTGTCGTGCAGTAGGTCGTTCTATCGCTCCCGAAAGGGGGAGGAAAGTCCGGACAACAAAGAGCATTGTGCCTGTTGAAAAAACAGATGTGCGTGAGCGTATGGTATGGCAGAAGAAAATAACCGCCAGTGCAATCTGGTAAGGGTGAGAAGGCGGTGTAAGAGACCACCATTGTGCGGAGCGATTCGTGCAGATGTGCCACCGACAAGTTGCAAGACCAAGTAAACCGACGTTTGAGGGTTGCTCGTCCGAGTCGGAGGGTAGGTTGCGTTAGATAAATGATAGAATCCCGAAAGGGAACAGAATCTGGCTTATAGACTTACTGCTTTTTTCTATATCTCATCCAATTTATTCCACCATGTGAATTTCAATGTTGTTACGCCAACAGCAATGATAGCAATTGTTATGAAAAATCCCACCCAATTCCTTGATGTTAGGCAAATTGGCATCGCAACTATTGCTGTTTGGGTAATAATACCAACGGCAACATTGCCCATATCTTTCCAGAAACGGGTATTTTCTTGGAATGAAGGATTTTCTTTTTGTACCAAAGCTAAAATCGGTTTCCAGCATCCCCATGGACGAATTGACGAATAGAATGATTTGAGCGTATGCTCGTCGGTTGGCTCTGTAAGAAGCGTTCCAAGCAAACATCCAATAATGGAAATCACCAATGTGATTGGGAATGTGTACAGCGCAATCAAACTTGTTGGAATAAAACTGAAATTGTCGGTAATTATTTCTGGTGCAAGGATTTGTATCGTTCCAATCACCACGCCCGAAAGAATACCGGTGAGCATTCCCCAGAAATATCCTTCGCCGTTGAACCGCCACCAATACCATTTAAGCACGTTCGAGGCTATGTAGCTCGCATAAAACGCACCTGTTACAATTTGAAGAATTTCGTTGATGTTTTTCAACACAAATCCCAATATTGTACTGAATGCAACGGCGGAGATTCCGATAATATAATTCAGACGTTTTTGTTCGTTTGGTGTCGCCTCAGGCTTGATGTATTTGAGATAAATGTCGTTTGAAATATAAGCCTGCGTAGCGTTGAGTGTTCCTGCGAAAGTTGAGATAAATGCAGCCAAAAGTCCCACCAATAATAATCCGAGCAAACCAGCCGGTAGGAATTTAACCATGGCGGCAGGCAGTATCTGTTCAAAGTCAATAATTCCGTTGACCGAAAGATTTAATTCATCGTAGAATGCAATTGCCAGAATCGCAAAACCTGAAACCATAAAGTAACGAACAGGATTCAGGATCACCGATACGGAACCGCTCATTTTCAGTGCGTCTTGTGGCGTTTTGTTCGCCAAAATTTTCTGCATATCATAGGTCGGTGCTGGTCCGGCAAAACTAACCAGAATACCTTTCATAAACATAAATCCAAAGAATAGGCTAAACAAGGAATATCCGTCTTCGGCTATTTTTGTGTTAACTTCGTGCAATGTTCCTGCCCAATCAATGTCGATGTTTGTCCCGAAAAATGGCGTGTTCCAGCCTTCAGGCGTAAGTGCGGCGAGTGTTTCCGGACTTACGTTATACATAGCTATGATGCCGATTGCGATTGATGCCACGGTCATTATGCTGTATTGAATCACGTCGGCCCACACAATGCTAATCATACCGCCAAGAATGGTGTAGAATGTTGCAAACAATGTGAAGAAAATTCCATATATGTGGGGAATGTACATTGCTGGAATACAATCAGTTGAAATGTGTAGGAATGAACAAACACTTTCCCATGGAATGAATAGCGTAAGGAACTTTCCCAATCCAACGAAACCGTACGACAACATGGACAGTCCGATGAGCAGCGCAAAACAAACTACAATCCAGTGAGATAATATACTGCCACGTCCTTCTCCAAATCGTGTGCGAATCCATTCAGCACCTGTCGTCACGTTGGAACGGCGAAGCCACGCCGAAAGGAACATCATCAAAAATATTTGGTTAAATGTAGGCCACAGCCACGGAATCCAGATACTTTTCAAGCCATAAACGAACAGTAGGGTAACCAGCCACATCGTTCCTGAAATGTCGAACATTCCCGATGCATCGGACAATCCGAGCATATACCATGGCATTTTTCTGCCACCCAACAAATAGGCTGTTTTATCTTTTTGTGCCTGACGTTTAAAATAAATTCCAATGAAAACAATTACTGCAATGTAAAGAAATATAACTGCAATGTCTAATCCTTGTAAAACCATACGTGATAAATTTATACAAATATAATTGTTTTGTTGATATTATACCAAAATGTTGGGATTGCACGATGCTAAAAAAAGGGTACTTTTGCATACAAAACAAATATGAAATGGAAAGTTTGGACTCGTTATGGCGGTTGATTGTGGGAATGGTGCCATTTCTTATGCTTGGATTTTTGTGTGCGGGATTGCTGCATGTTGTTGTGCCACAACGATTTTATACAAAATATCTTTCGAATAATTCAATTTCGTCGGTTTTGCTTGCCGCATTGTTTGGCATTCCGTTACCTCTGTGCTCGTGCGGCGTGTTGCCCACGGCAATGTCGTTGCGGAAGGAAGGCGCTTCGAAAGGCGCAACGGTTGCTTTCCTTACGGCTACACCGCAAACTGGCGTTGATTCAATCCTTGCAACATATTCTGTATTTGGATTGGCGTTTACGGTGATTCGACCAATTGCGGCTCTTGTAACTTCGTTATTGTCAGGTAGTTTGGTGACAATTTTTGATAAAGGCACTGATAATGAAGAAACACAGCCTTGTGGCGACGGTTGTGAATGTGAATGTGGCAATACAAGGAATAAACTCGTTGAGGCATTGCGGTATGGCTATGTTGCTATGTTGCAGGATATAGGTACACGGCTTGTTGTGGGGCTGTTGCTTGCCGGTGTTATTACGGTTGCCGTGCCTGATTCGTTTTTGCTGCAATTTTCAGATTCTCCGCTGCTCGAAATGTTGGCGGTTTTGGTAATTGCCGTGCCAATGTACGTGTGTGCCACGGGGTCTATTCCCGTTGCGGCGGCGTTGATGCTCAAAGGGTTGTCGCCCGGTGCTGCATTGGTGTTTCTTATGGCGGGCCCTGCGGTGAATTTTGCTTCGGTGCTGGTGGTTAAAAAAGTTATGGGAATGCGTACCGTGGTGTTGTACTTGGTGAGTATTGTGCTTGGGGCGATTTTCTTTGGTTTCGTTATCGATGGTTGGCTGCCTCAAGAATGGTTTTCCATTTTGCAAACATCTATGGATTGTTGCCAAGTGGCGCTTCCAATGTGGAAGATTGGCTTGACGATAGCGTTTTTCCTTTTGATAATCAACGCATTGCTGATGAAATACAAACGTAAAACTATACAAACTATGGAACAAACGGTAACCTACAAAGTAGTTGGAATGAGTTGCAATCATTGTAAAATGAGTGTGGAAACAAATCTCGCGAAGTTACAAGGGGTGAATTCGGTGCATGTTGATTTACCAACAGGAACTGCCGTTGTGGAAGGTTCTGTAAGCGACGACGATGTGCGAAACACTGTGGAATCGCTGGGATTTACGTTTGGCGGTAGATTGTAACGTCAGTTTATTTCTTTCCCCACAATTTTGTCATATCCTCCAAAGTCTTTCCTTTGGTTTCTGGCACAAGTTTCCAAACGAAGACGGCTGCAATAACGCAAACCATGCCGAAAATCAGGTACGTTCCCGAAGGCGACCAGTTCAACATTGAAACAAACGATGAACTTACGGCAAAGTTCGAAATCCATTGGAATGCCACTGCAATTGCGACTGCCGCGCCGCGAATCGTGTTCGGGAAAATTTCGGCAATCAAAACCCATGCGATTGGGCCCCAACTGAACATGAAACTAGCGGTATAGACCATAATGCTCGTTGCAGCGAAAATTCCTGGCAGAGAGCCCTCGAATCCGCCCAACATAAAGTATATCATCACGCCCAACGCACCGACAGCCATTCCGAGCGAACCCACGATGAGCAACGGCTTGCGCCCTAATTTTTCAACGGTGAACACGGCAAGCAACGTAAACGAAATATTTACAACACCCATAATCACTTGCACCGTCATTGGGTTGTCCATGCCCATTTCTTCAAAAATACGTGGACCGTAGTACAGCACAGCGTTGATTCCCACCGTTTGTTGGAACACGCTCACCATGATGCCGACAAAAATGACAAGGAATCCGTAGGTGAACAGTTTTTCTGTCTTTTCTACCGCACTTTCGTGAATTTCGGCAAGAATACCTTTTGCTTTTTCTTCGCCATTGATGCGTGAAAGCACGTGCAATGCCTTATCGTCGTTGCCGTTCAGGGCAAGATAACGAGGCGTTTCTGGTACGGCAAGAATCAGCAACGCAAAAATACCAGCAGGAAATCCTTCACTCACGAACATTGTTCGCCAGCCTGTAGCCATATACCAGTCAGCATCGACCACGTCGAGAACCGTGTGGTTTTTCATTATCACAAAGTTCACGAAATATACCACCAACTGACCGAAAATGATGGCGAACTGGTTCCACGAAACCAACGTGCCACGCATATTGGCAGGCGCAATTTCGGCAATGTACATCGGACAGATTGCCGAAGCAAGTCCCACACCGATTCCGCCGAGTATTCTATAACAATTGAATGCTATCAAAAGCGAGAAAGAAGGTTCACCGTAGTTGAAGAATAAAAATTCAGGATACCATGAGCCGAGGGCAGACAAGAAAAACAGCACACCAGCCACAAACAACGATTTTTTTCGTCCCAATCGTGTCGCCAACAATCCCGACAACGCGCTACCGATTATACAGCCAATGAGTGCGCTGGAACACGTGATGCCGTGCCAACCGTCGGTGTATGAAAAATCCGTCGCGCCCAAGAAAAACGCCTGCAAGCCTTTTTCCGCACCCGAAATCACAGCCGTGTCGTAGCCGAAAAGCAATCCTCCGATTACTGCAACCAACACAATACTAAAGAGATATAATTTACTTCCGTTCATACGTTTTAAAATTAAAATCAACAATCGATGCGTAAAACACACCACGTAATAGTTATGTAAAGAACGGAAAAATTTCTTACATACACAATAGACCGAATAAAAGATGGGAAAAAATAAAAAGCCCGCTGAATAGCGAGCTTTCTTGTTTTGCGGAAAGTGGGGGATTCGAACCCCCGGAACGGTAACCCGTTCGACAGTTTAGCAAACTGTTGGTTTCAGCCACTCACCCAACTTTCCTGACCGAACTGCTTTTCGAAAAAGCAATGCAAAAATATAAACTTTTTCGTTATTTCAAACGGTATTCTGATTTTTCTCAATACTGACGCATCAAAATTAGTTCTGTAACTTCGTCGTGTAGGCGATTGAAATTTGCCTATGGAATGTGTTCTGCAACAAAATCCGACAAAAAATCTGTTGGAGAATGTCAATTGTTGAATTTTTTTTTTATTTTGCCACCAAATAAGGTTTTGAGATATGAAAGATAGGAGTATAGCAAAAATTCAGGCTGAGATAGAAAAATTCGAAAACGAAGTTGAATCGTTGGAAAAAGTAAAACAATGTTCCGATATTGGACCGTTTGCGATAAAATATATTGATAAACACGTTCTTGAATTGAAAAAACGTATTTTCGATTTGCATACGGAAATTGATTATTTGGAACGCGATTAAATCGTTCTAAATAATCATTCTTTATTTATTTCGAGTTTTGCAACTGGCAGATTTTCAGATTCTGCTTTGATTGTTACGCACCCTTCTCCTTTTATTTTCACTAAAACCTGCGCATAGCCGTTGAACAAATCCCGTTTGCTTTGTTCTTCTTTATAGAGTATCTGTACGGAGCCTGGCTCTTGGTTTGGCTCGTCGTACATATATCTTTTTCGGAATTTCTGTCCCGAAACGGCATATTCGTTTTTGCCTGCGTGCAAGTATTCCAACGGAATTGCAATCGCGTCAAGTTGGTTTGCCCTTGCTACGTTAGCCTGCAACAGGTGACCGTTCACGTAGATTGATTGATTGTCAACAATGCTTTTGGCAAACAGGGTTACGGTCATGTCGGACGTGATTTTTTCGATGGAAAACGTTCCCTTAATAACTTTCAGGGAATCTTCGTACACGTTCCAGTGGCGGTTATCGGGCTCTTGCGAGAATGCGGGAATCCAGTTCGATTTGTAGCCAACGGTCACTTCTTTGGGATTAGATATGTTGGTAATGGTGCATTCTTGCAGATTGTTGATAGGAGCGACGATAGTTTTGGGAAGAAAAACTTCCTGTTCCAAACTTGATGGATTACCATTTCCTAAGCCGATAATTTCTCCCGGGCCGTCTATCGTGAAAGCTATTGTGTTCATTGCCGTTGGAACAACGTGATTGTCTTCGTCGCGAAGCGACACGTTGATGATGGCAACATCGTTCAGGGCAACGTCCGTTTGGTATGCTTCCATTAGAAGATGCGTTTGTGCGGCATTCGTCTGTATTTTTGAAATGCCGTAACTATTACCATCATTTTCTTCGCACACCAGAGCCCCGTCGTTGTAGCCAATAGCGTGAATTTCACCGGCAGAGTAGGGCACACGCCATTGTCCAAAATCCTTGTTTCCTATGGTTTTCTTACCGACAGATTCTTTGTTGATGAACAATTCAACTTCGTCGCAGTTGCTGTAAACGAGAACGTCAACTGTGTCGCTTTTGCAGTAGTTCCAGTTTGTTGCTATGTGGAGCACAGGTTTTTCGGTCCACCACGATTGCAGATAGTAGAAATTATCTTTGGGGAATCCGCATAAGTCGGTGATGCCAAATTGCGATACGACGGCAGGAAATTCGTATGGCGTGGGTTCTCCGCGATAATCCAATCCTGTCCAGTAAAACAATCCAGCCGCCCACGGGAGTGAGTCGTAGAATTTCCAAGCATTGCGCATTCCTGCATTGTCTTCATAGATTTGCGAACGAGCCATCCAACATTTTTCGTCGTTTGTCTCATAAATGCCACGGGTACGCTCGGTATTGCTTTCTTCCGTGCCAATCAACGGCTGCTGTTGATATTTTTCGTGGTGGCCAATCACGTCGCCGTGCGAGATGTAATTGATGCCGCACACTTCGGTCGACGTGCCAATACCGTTGTCCCAACCACCGCTCGAAGCAATGGTAAACGCGCGGGTGGAATCAAACTGACGGGCAAAATCCTCCATATTGCGGGCTATCATCGCCCCTTTGGGAGAGCCTTCTATCGCCCATTCTTCGTTTCCAAGCGACCAAAGGAAAATGCTCGGATGATTTCGGTCACGACAAATCATTTCTTCCACATTGTGCTGATGTAATTTATTGATACCCATTAGTCTGGCTTCTTCCAAAACGAGCATTCCCATTTTATCGCACGCTTTCAGAAAATCGGGCGAAGCGGGATTGTGCGATGTACGGATGGCGTTACAACCCATTTCCTGCATCTTTGCAATGCGATATTCCTGAATAGATGGCGTAAGCGCAACGCCAACGCCAGCGTGGTCTTGGTGCAGACATACACCGCGAATTTTGAGCGGACGACCATTGAGGAAAAATCCTTTTGCGGCATCGAATGCCACGGTGCGGATTCCCATTGTGGTTTCGTATTCGTCAACGATTTTTTTCGCATCGACACTGTAAATGAATGTTTTCAGCGTGTATAAATACGGAGTTCCGTAGTCCCAAACTTCCCATAGGTGCGGATTTTGAATGGAATGTTTCGTTACGAAATATTTCTCCGAAAATGGCTGAATCTTCAGTTCGTCGGAAGTGTATTCTTTAACAAGTTCATTCTCGGCATTGTATATCTTTTCGATAATGGTGACTTTTTGCTCTGCATTCGTCTCGTTTTGGATGCGTGTCCTTGTGGTGATTTTCGCTTTGGAATTCTCGATTTTGTCGGTTGACACGAATGTGCCGTTTCTTGCAATGTGGACGGGATTTGTCACCACGAGATTCACGTTTCGGTAAATACCCGCACCTTCGTAAAACCAGCCTTCTTCAAACGATGCGTCGGCACGGACGGCAATCACATTGTTTGCTCCGTAATTCAGATATTCCGTGAGGTCATAATTGAAACTCGTGTAGCCGCTTGGCTCGTTGCCGAGATAAAAACCGTTAACCCATACTTTTGAGTCACGAAACACACCTTCAAATTCCACGGAGATTTTCTTGCCAAGCCATGCGGAATCCACGAAAAATGTTTTTCGGTACCAACCCACGCTATGTTCAGGATAGTTTTTCCCGATAGCCTTTGAGCCGTGGCTCACGCTGCCATTCTTCGCAAACGGCAGTTCCACGCACCAGTCGTGGGGAACGTCAACAGAACGCCACATACGGTCGTCGAAATTGGCATTCGCAGGCCCGTCGCCATATCCAGCTTTGGTGACGTATGAGAAATAGGATGTCCCGTTGTTAAAATCTAAAACACGGTCGTATGCGTGTCCGAGGGCAAATTTCCAATTGTTGTTTAGCGAAATTGTGACTCGTTCCTGTGTTTTGTATTCTTTATGATAATTTGAACAGGCAGAAAAACAAACCGCTATTATCGATAAGAAAATAAGTTTTTTCATTTCGTCAGATTAAAATATCGGTATCAAATATATGAAAGTTTCTGGCTTTGCAGATTCCTCAAAATGTTTTTCTTTTGGTTACATTTCTCTTGAAAGAACTTGAGAATAAAAAGTTCAAGAGGGACTTGCTCAGCTAAAGGTAGGTACGCAACAAAAGATATCAACAGATTACGCCAAAGCATTGCTTAAAATGCAAATGTTGAGGGCATCTTCTAATTTACAGATTGTTTCAAGTGAAAGATTTTCTTCTCCTTTCAGCAGACGAGAAATATATTGAGGCGAACAATTCATACGTTCTGCAAGTTGGCGTTGTGTCAACCCTTGTTCATCCATTGCCAGTGCTACCTTTACGGCAATTTTTCGAGAATACGAGATCCAGCTCATATTCTGACGTCGCCACTCAGCTTTTTCTTTCCATTTTGAAGGAGTGTCCGACGAGTGTTCCCGTAAAAATGCTATTTGTTCTGCCTTGGTTTTCATAATTATACCTTCATAAAATCCAATTGTTTGTCAATTGCAAAACGGCCAATTTTGATGGCAGGATATGTCTGATAATTTTTACCTTTCTCAAATCGTGATTTTAGGATGTCGGTTACAGGCATAGTATCACTTGACAATGTATAATAACCGACAATGTTTTTGTATTCGTCCATTACCAAATATGTAACGGCAAGCAATTCACCGAAGTGTTTTTTCGCTTTTCGTTTCAAGAATTGGTTCAATAACGTATCGGAACAATGAAAGTTTTTAAGCTCGCTATTACTTATGGAATCGGACAACTTAAAATGAAGTAAACTATTTTTGTCCATACATTTTCATATATTCTTCATACGTGGTCATTCGTTGTCTTGCGGCACTTTTACGCATCTCGGCAAGTTTCTTTTTATTCAAAGGTTTTACATTCGCCGTTCGTTCTAGAAAGCGTTTTCCTTCTTCCCCAAAAATCATAGGAGTTGGTTTTAATTCGGTATCAATATATGCAGCCATATCAGTTATTTTTTGCAAATATAAACTTTTTTATGGCTATTAGCAAATGCCAATGCCGTTTTGTCCGCACCATATCTGTTCCGTTAGGAAACATAGGGTTGGTAGAAATAATATAGCAACCGAAGAAAGGCGTGCCGTAGGTACGCAACAATAGGATTTTTATGTCACTTTTTCTCTTGAAAGAAAAAGTAACCAAAAAGTTCAAGACGGACTTGCTCCGCTAAAAATCAACTGCGTTACGCTAAAAGAGTTGAAGTGCCACACTGTTGTAGTGCAAGCATTCACGTATTAAGGCACCAACTCTTTTTACCGCTTCACTCCGTTGATTTTTTAAACGCTTCGCAACTCAGTCGGAAAACAGTACCGTTTTGCCACTTTCGTTTGTTCCGTTAGGAACAATAGGTTGGTAGAAACATTATTGCAAATGATGAAAATGCGTGCCGTAGGTACGCTACAAAGTACCTTTTGATTTCGTGTGGCGAGCCAACGGCTCTCAATAATATCTAAAACGTTATTTTTACCAATGTTTCTCCAATGGAGCAAAATTATATTGCAAATACCGCTTAAACGAAATATGGCTTAACTATACAGATTCTGTGATTAATATTATTGATTTGCTCTATAGAAAGATTTTTTGAAATCGTTTCAAATGCCATTAATGCATCATAGAACAACGTCCGATAATATAAAAACAATTCTTTTGTTCTGTCTTTATTTCCAAGAACGAATCGATTAATTTCATGTAGCATTGCCTTTATTTCTTTTAAAGAATACCTAATTCTTGCCTTTGCAGTTCTGTCAACACATCTTTCATAATGGGATCGATGATACTTTGCTTTTACATCGTGTGAGTGTTCTGGTCTTGACGTCACATGCCAACACTTACATGTATTACAATAATAGCAACGAATAGGAGCGTGTCCTGTTTCTTCTTGTATTGTTTTAGCATTATATTCTAAAAACAACAAAGCTTTTTGTTTTGTTTCAAATTGAATTTTGGTTCTTCCACATCGTGGACAAAACACACGGTTCTTAATAGGTCTCATACGAATTCATTTTATAAAAACATAATTGTAATCTCTTATGATGCAATATTAAAACCTCTTTGCGAACCCTATGTTCGTTTAACACATATTTTACAACTCACTTCGTAGACCGTAATTCAACATATTTATGAACTTCCAGATAAAGCTTATACATACTTTTAACCCTCTCCAAATACTCGTCTAATTGAGTATCAGTATATTTACTAATATCATCCTTTTTGTGACCTATATGAGTATTAAGTTCTTTTGTTAATTTCATTGTTTTATCAGTTGCTTTCACTTTTTTCATTCTTTCCCTAATGCCTGAAGATGTTATAATCCCAATTAGTTCATTGATTTCTCTTATCTTGTTTTTCCGATTATTCCTATATGTGTTGACTCTAATCTTATCTTTAGGAGATAAAACCGTCTCTTCCATTCTGGATAATTCTTCATCTGAATAATCTAAATCGTGATCAATTTTATAAAAGATTGTTAAGTTTTGCGTTGAATAGCTTTTCATGGAGCGTAGAGCTTCTTTTTCCCAACCATCTCTAATTTTAGAAAGTAGCCCAATTCCTATTTCAGCGATGCTTGAATCTTCGCGTCTAATTAATATATGGTTAACAACCATTTGCTGAGTTAATTCGTCAACAGATCGTGTTAGTTTTAACAATGAATTATGAGGGAAATCAAATAATTGCTGGGTTTTAATCAAATGCGTTATAACAACTTGACATTTTTTGCAATTTTGTGACGTATATCCAAAATGTTCTTTCTTGTATAGATATAATCCAAACACGTTAATGATTTGTGTGACTGCCAAATCATCCCCGATAGACACATGGTTGCCATTTTCATCATAGTAGTAGTGTGTGTCCTTAGCCAATGTATCCATAACTCCTTCCGTTAGTTCAACCCACTGACTCCCATCACCAACATTTTTTATGATACCATTATATCGATTTTCCACATCATATAATGGAGCAACATATAAATCTTTGAATTCCTTAGAAGACATCATAGACCATTCTTTATTAGTTAGTTTTACTGATATATTGTTGGCCTCAAACTTAACTGTATACTGATCCTTCTTAGAATCCTCTGTATCTTCATATTTTTGGTCAATTATATCAATATCATGTGGAAGTTTGAAGATGTTTATCAATTCCTCTGCAGAATAATCCTTTAAATTGCCGTTATAAAGTTTATTATTGTAGATTGAAACATCGAAGATAGAATAGTAAGTAAAACGATGGTTCTTGTCTATCTTAGTTACTGGGTAAATAGAACTACTAAGTACTTTGGTTCTTGTAGTTTCGTCCATTTTCATAATATCTTCAACCAGTTTTTTGAAGTGATTATTCAAACTACCTTTTCCCGTAATGTCATCAATATATCTTTCCATCTCGCCATTAGAATGGGCATTGCAAACTATTGATGCAACCAAATATTGATCGAATGTCGCATCTTCATATGTATTATATGAAATAATTACCTGGGTTTTAACTTTAGGCAAAGTTAAGGGTATTCTTGCTTCTATTGTCATCTTTGATTCCTCCATCATATATTATTTTTTTACCATTACACTCAATATAGTTTATGATTTCCTTAAAAAATCTCCTTTTGGGGCCTCTTGCTACACTCATGTTTATTTGAGACAAAACTGTACTATTACCAAATATGATTAGTTTGTCCTTTGCTCTAGACATAGATACGTTTATACGTCTGAAATCGGTTAGAAAATTTTGGTTTACACGCGATACATCCGCAACAACTGTATTGCACAAAACAATATCAGCTTCTTTCCCTTGAAATGCATCTACCGTATCTATATTAAAAGACTTGAAATTACGTTTAGCATCATTTATCAAATTTGCAAATTTGTTCTGAAATCTTGAAATTTGTGCTCCATATGGGAAAATAGCTGCTACACTTACACTACTTGGATCAATAGTGCTCTCCATCA
>JAFZOY010000024.1 GCA_017552705.1 Bacteroidales bacterium | reverse complement strand
TCGATAACTTTAAAGTTCAATTTTTCGTCAACTTTTGCAGTTGTACCGTCTTCTTTCACAATGTGGCTGATTACTGAAACAGCTTCAACACCGTAAGGAAGAGCAACTGTTACGTTCTTGTCGTTGATTTCAACGATTGTTCCTTCGTGAACAGAACCTACGTTGAAGATAGTTTCAAACACATCCCATGGATTTTCTTCCAATTGTTTGTGACCTAAGCTCAAACGACGTTGTTCTTTGTCGACTTCCAAAACTACAACTTCGATTTCAGCACCAAGAGTTGTGAATTCTTGTGGATGTTTGATTTTCTTTGTCCAAGAAAGGTCAGAAATGTGAATCAAACCATCAACACCTTCTTCGATTTCAACAAAGATACCGAAGTTAGTGAAATTCTTAACGATAGCTTTGTGCTTGCTGCCAACAGCATATTTTTCGTCGATTTTTTCCCATGGATCTGGGTGAAGTTGTTTCATCCCCAACGACATCTTTCTTTCTTCGCGGTCAAGAGTCAAAACTACAGCTTCAACTTCGTCGCCAACTTTCAAGAATTCTTGAGCAGAACGCAAGTGTTGTGACCACGACATTTCAGAAACGTGGATAAGACCTTCGATTCCAGGAGCGATTTCAACAAATGCTCCATAATCAGCCATAACAACAACTTTACCTTTAACCTTGTCACCAACTTTCAAATCTGGATCCAAAGCATCCCATGGATGTGGAGTTAATTGTTTCAAGCCGAGAGCGATACGTTTTTTGTCGTCGTCGAAATCAAGGATAACAACATTGATTTTTTGATCCAATTGAACGATTTCTTCAGGATGAGTGATACGTCCCCAAGAAAGGTCAGTGATATGGATAAGACCGTCAACACCGCCAAGGTCGATGAATACGCCGTAAGAAGTAATGTTCTTAACAACACCTTCAAGTACTTGACCTTTTTCAAGTTTAGAAATGATTTCAGCCTTTTGTTGTTCAAGTTCAGCCTCGATAAGAGCTTTGTGAGAAACAACCACGTTTTTGTATTCATTGTTGATTTTAACAACCTTGAATTCCATTGTTTTACCAACAAATACATCGTAGTCGCGGATAGGCTTAACATCGATTTGAGAACCTGGCAAGAATGCTTCGATACCGAATACATCTACAATCATACCGCCCTTAGTTCTACATTTAACAAAACCTTTAACGATTTCGCTTTCTTCAAGAGCTTTGTTAACACGATCCCAAGATTTCAAATTGCGTGCTTTCTTGTGAGAAAGAAGCAATTGTCCTGATTTATCTTCTAAACTTTCAACAAAAACTTCAACTTTGTCGCCAACCTTCAAATCTGGGTTGTAGCGGAATTCGTTGGCAGAAACAACACCATCAGATTTGTAACCGATGTTGATTACAACCTCACGTTTTGAAATTGCAACCACTGTACCTTCTGTCACCTCATTCTCAGTGTTTGTTGAAAGAGTTTGTTCATACTTTGCAAGCAAAGAATTTCTTTCTGATTCGGTGTAGCCACCTTTTTCAGCATCGTACTTGTCCCAATCGAATTCATTTTGTTGAGCTTTTGCAGCCGACACGATTGAGTTGATTTCTTCATCAGATGCGCTGTCGTCGTCAACTACTTCTTCAGTTTCGTTTGCAACAGGAGCCTCCAATTCAGCGTCATTGACAACGTTTTCGTTCTCAAATTCTTCGCTTTCGTTTTTTACTTTTTTTACCATTAAGCTTGGTTTTAAATAGGTTAGACATTATGTTAATTCGCAAAAAAATGCGTGCAAAAATAACATTTCTATTGAATTAGCCATCATTTTGACGAAAAAATTGCACGGTGAATTTGATTTTATCCGAAAAAATGTATATTTGCACGTTTTTAAACCCCAATAGGTATAATAAGAACATGCGACAGTTAAAAATCACAAAGCAGGTAACCAACAGAGACACTCCTTCGTTAGACAAGTATTTGCACGAAATCGGGAAAGTTGATCTAATCTCAGCCGAGGAAGAAGTTGAATTAGCAAAAAGAATCAAAGAAGGCGACCAAAAGGCGCTTGACAAACTTATCAAAGCGAATCTGCGTTTCGTAGTTTCGGTATCAAAACAATACCAGAACCAAGGTTTGAGTCTGCCCGACCTTATCAACGAAGGCAATCTTGGTTTGATTAAAGCTGCACAGCGTTTCGATGAAACCCGTGGTTTCAAATTCATTTCATACGCAGTGTGGTGGATTCGTCAGTCTATTTTGCAAGCGTTGGCTGAACAGGCACGTATTGTACGTCTTCCATTGAATAAAATCGGCAACATCAACAAAATCAACAAGACGTTGTCGTCGCTCGAACAAGAATTCGAACGCGAACCAACTGCCGAAGAAATCGCGTCTGAAATGGATTGCAGCGCACGCGACGTAAAAGAATCCATGAAAAATTCAGGCCGCCATATTTCGATGGATGCTCCTCTTTCACAAAGTGAAGAAGGTACATTATATGATGTATTGGACAACAAAGATACCCCTTCGCCTGACCAAACGTTGATTCAGGAATCTTTGAGAAAGGAAATCGACCGTGCAATCTCAACATTGACAGATCGTGAAGCGAACATTGTACGTATGTATTTCGGTATCGGACAAAAAAATCCATCAACTTTGGAGGAAATCGGTTCCGAACTTGGTCTTACACGTGAACGTGTCCGCCAAATCAAGGAAAAAGCTGTTCGTCGATTGAAACAAACTGCACGAAGCAAAATCCTGAAATCTTATTTAGGTTAAAAAATTTATACATTATTTATAAAGGAATGTCGTAATAGGCATTCCTTTTTTTATAAAACAACTATATGAAAACAAACGTTCAAGGGAAATGGGCACTGATAACAGGTGCAAATCGTGGTATCGGTTATAGAATCACAAAATTTATGGCAAGTCAGGGATGTAATCTCGTCCTACACAGCCGAAACCTCCAACACACGCAAAAAGTGTTGGAAGAAGTGACCGCAATGGGTGTACAAGCATATTGTGTATCAGCGGAACTATCAAAGCCAGAGGAAGTTACAAAAATGATTCAAGAGATTAAGGCAAAAGGCACGCAAATCGACATTTTGTTCAACGATGCCGCTGTACAAATCGCCTATCGTACCGATTATTTCACTACTCCTGTTGAAGACTATACGCAAAGTTTCTTAATCAACACCATTGCTCCAATGATGCTTTGCTACGCGTTTCTACCCGATATGATTACACGTGGTTTCGGACGTATTATCAATACAACAAGCGGTATCCGCAATGAACCGCAACAAGCTGGATATTCGGCAAGTAAAGCCGCCCTCGACAAAGTCACCACCGACCTTGCAGGAACAGTTGACGGAACCGATGTGATTATTAGCTTGGCTGATCCAGGATGGTGCCGTACCGACCTTGGCGGACCAAATGCGCCAAACGATCCTGACTCAGTTATTCCTGGTATAGTTTTGGGAGCATTCGTAAACGACAAGAAAAGTGGTCGTTTATTTGGCGCACAGGATTTTGCGGGAATGACATTGGAACAAGCATTGGCAAAAGTTGAGGAGAAATAATTATTTCTCCACTTCTTCTCCATCTTTATTAATATAGAATAGTGTTTCATCTAATTCCACAAGGGCTTTTCCCTTGTAGAAGGATTCCACATAGTCGTATTGTGGCTGTATTACTATTGTGCCTTTCGTATCTACAAATCCCCATTTTGTGCCTATTTTCACAGCAGCCAAATCATCTTGAAAAGGAAACACACCATCGAATTTACAGCCTATGGGAATTGCGCCCGTAGTATCGACAAAGCCCCACTTGCCGCTTTGTTCCGCTAATGCATAGCCATTGTCGCCAAACGGACTCAGATTATCGAAGCGACATTGCACCCGAAATCGTCCCGACACATCTATATAGCCGTATTTCCCGTTAAGTTTCACCATTGCCAAACCTCGATAAAACGGATAAGCGGCTTCAAACCGACAGGCAATCTGATATTCACCTTTTTTGTTAATCCACCCCCACTTTCCCGACCGTTGCACCAAAGCAAGCCCATATTCCGGGTCAAATGCTTTTGCATCATCGTACAAATAATAAATAGCAAGTTTTCCTGTGGAATCTATAAAACCGTACTTGTCGCCTTTCCGCACCCGTGCATAGCCATCGCTGAAATAATCAGCATCGTCGAACTGCACACGAATCACCAGTTTTCCTTTTTTGTTGATATAGCCCCATTTACCATCCTGCTGGTCGGTATCGGTTTGGATATGGCAGATAAGATTATCGCCATATTCACCTTTATAAACTAGCATTCCTGCCTGATTCACAACAGGACGCAACTCCTGCGCAAAACTATAATTCACGCAGAACAACATGACACAAATTATTGTGTGTAAAACCCGACACATACGCGCCAAGCGCATTTCGAACTATAAGAAATGGATATTCAATCCAAGTGCCAAACCGTTGGTTGACAAGGTAAAGCCACTTCCGTTGTTGGTTGTAGCCGGAGCATTTGATTTACGATAGCCAATAAATCCAAAATATGCGGCTATACTGAAACGGTTGCTCAACACGTAGGCAATACCCGGACGAGCCCCGATATACATATTTTCCCCATCGTCGAGACGGGTACCTGAAGAATATTGTTTATTCTTGGTCTTACTGTAATTCACGCCCAAATCGGCGAACAATATAATTGGTGCCACACTCGTCTCTTTGCAAGGGTGTTTCAGACGGATAAACGGATTTATCCCGTACAAATCGCTCACAAGATCGTCTTTCATGTCGCTCCGTGTGTGGGCGTAGTCCAATGTGATTCCCAATGCAAACCATGAATTGAAATGATACCCGTATTTTGGTTGAAGTTGATACATAAGGTATTCAGTATTAGAATTATACCAATACGAAGCGACGCACCCTACAAATTGTTTATGCGGCTTGTCGTTTGTCTTCGGAGAATTTTCTTGTGCATACGAGCCACAAAATACGAATGCACACATAAGAGGTAATAAAAATTTTTTCATTTCTAATTTTTTTCGGCAAAGATACAAGAAATTCTTACATTTGTTAAAAAAGAACAAATGGATTGGGAAAAAAGCTTACATGATTTTGAATTATACCTTCGATTGGAAAAATCACTATCGGAAAATTCCATAGAAGCTTATTTGCACGATGTGCGGAAACTGCAGGCATTTCTTGTCATATCAGAGGAACACATTGGTCCTGAAAAAGTTACACTCGACCACCTGCACGATTTCGTGTATTGGCTCAACCACTCCGACCAACCTTTGAACGAACGTTCCCAAGCGCGAATAATATCAGGGATAAAGGGATTTTTCTCATTTCTGCAACTCGACGAAATTATTGATGCCGACCCAACCGACTTGCTTGACGCCCCCAAAATGCCAAAAAAACTTCCCGTGTACCTTTCTATTGCTGAAATTGATGCGATACTCAATTCAATTGATGTGAGCCAGCCCGAAGGACACCGTAACCGGGCTATGCTCGAAACGCTCTATAGTTGCGGACTCCGCGTGAGCGAATTGGTGACCTTACGGATGCACAATCTGTTTTTCGATGAAGGATTTATTCGTGTAATCGGCAAAGGCGACAAAGAACGGTTGGTTCCCATCAGCGACAAAGCGATAAAGGAAATCAACAACTATTTGCAACAACGCTGCCACCTCGACATTGCACGAGGAGAAGAAGATTTCTTGTTTCTCAACCGACGGGGAAAACACCTCACTCGCGTTATGGTGTTTCTTATCATAAAAGAAGCTGCGGCAAAAGCTGGCATCCAGAAAAACATCAGTCCACACACATTCAGACATTCATTCGCCACACATTTGGTGAATGGCGGCGCCGACCTCCGTTCGGTGCAGGAAATGCTCGGACACGAATCAATTCTAACTACCGAAATCTATACCCACTTGGACAAACAGCATCTCCGCGAAACCATTCTGTTATACGGCGGACACAATGCAAAAAAGTAGTTGCCTATCGCACCACTTTTATCTTTTCAGCCTCGTCGTAAAGCGTTATCCTTGTGCGTCCACCATTTTCGTTTGATTGAATCTCACGTTGACGTGGTTCATTATAATGAGCCCACAATTTATCGTATTCGCTTTTGGAAATAGATTCATACCACGTCACAATCATTTTGTTCACCGACAGATTTTCACCTTCGGTTTCTTCCCATTGCTTAACGGAATATAATTTTTTAGCTTTCATTATATACGTAGCCTTTTCCGTTTTGCCACTATAATTCGCCTTCTCATTTTCAAACGTCTGATAATCAGGAAGTACGGCGATAAAGCAATCATATCCGGTATATGGTGTCATCGACATCCAAGCGGCATACGAAACACCCTCTTCCGACAATATCGTGCATGCGCCAAACGTGTATGCTTCACCAGAAAAATCGCCCTGTGTCTTAACTTCATACTGTTCTTCTTCTTTTTTGCAACCAGCAAAAATCAAAACTGCACTGAGTAAAATCAATAATTTTTTCATCGTTCTTCATTTTTATACGAAGCAAACATACTTATTTTTTATTGTTCGGGACAAATTCCTCATCATTTTTAATCCACATACTATTAACTACTACCAATTTTCGCAAAATTATGCTCCGTAATTCGTTTTTTTCAACGAGAAATCTTTAATTTGCAAAAAAATAAAAAATGAAACTCATATATAAAATCGGCATTGCAGTTTTGCTTATCACGGCAGTTGTAGCATTTGCGATGCCAACAAAAAACAAAAAAGTATCTAAAATGGAAAATCCTATTGTAACTTTCGAAACAAACCACGGCGTCATAAAAGTTAAACTTTACAACGAAACGCCTCTTCACCGCGACAATTTTGTGAAACTTGCTGAGGAACATTATTTCGATAGTTTGCTATTCCACCGTGTAATTGACAATTTTATGATTCAGGCTGGCGATCCCGATTCTAAAGGAGCTCCGGCAGGAAAAACACTCGGCATGGGAGGCCCAGGATACACGATTCCTGCTGAATTCAATACAAAATTCATCCATAAAAAAGGAGCTTTGGCAGCTGCCCGCCGCGGCGGACCACAGAATCCTAAAAAGGAATCTTCGGGTTCTCAGTTCTATATTGTTGTGGGACAGCAAGTTCCGGTTGAACAATTAGATGCAATGATTGCCCAAAAAGCTGACCAAGCAAAAAACGAATTCATTCAAACAAAACTCTATCAGCCTGAAAACAAGAATGTTCTCGACGAGCTGATAAAATTGCAGCAAGCCGGCGACCGACAAAACTTCTTCCAGAAAATACAAGAATTTGAGGCTCAATACAGCGACAGCCTAAAAAACATTCAAACATTCACTTACACAGAAGAACAAAAAAACATCTACAGCACTATCGGCGGAACTCCGCACCTCGACATGGACTATACCGTGTTCGGCGAAGTGACCGAAGGTCTTGACGTGGTTGACAAAATCGCTAAAGTGAAAACTGACAGAAACAACCGTCCACTGGAAGATGTAATTATTACCAAAGTATCAGTTGAAAAATAAGAGATATGTTACAAATTATTGAAAAACTTCTTTCCGAAGTAGAAAATTTCAAAGCAGAAAATAAAGAACAAGTTGAAGAATTTCGTTTGAAATATCTTTCAAAAAAAGGTGAACTCAGCAAAGTATTCGATGAATTCCGTACTGTTCCCAACGAGCAGAAAAAAGAAATCGGACAAAAAATAAATTTCCTGAAACAAGCTGCCCAAGCTAAATTCGAAGCGTTGCAGAAAAACACAGCAACTGCTGAAAACGATAGTTTAGGAAACATTGACGTAACGCTTCCTGGAAATCCAATTGAATTGGGAAGCCATCACCCTATTTCAATTGTCAGAAATGAAATAATTGACATTTTCTCACGCATTGGTTTTACCGTTGAGGAAGGTCCCGAAGTTGAAGACGATTGGCATGTGTTTTCGGCATTGAATTTCCCGCCAGAACACCCAGCACGCGATATGCAGGATACATTCTTCATTGAAAAAAATCCTGACATTTTACTACGTACCCACACTTCGTCGGTACAAACACGTGTAATGGAACACACGCAACCACCTATCCGTTCGATTTTTCCTGGGCGTGTATTCCGTAACGAGGCTATCTCAGCTCGTGCGCACTGCATTTTCCACCAAGTGGAAGGATTGTATGTTGACACCAACGTTTCGTTTGCCGACCTAAAACAAACATTATTGTATTTCGCAAAGGAAATGTTTGGAAACAATACAAAAATCCGTCTTCGTCCATCCTACTTCCCATTCACAGAACCATCTGCCGAAATGGACATTTCCTGCTCTATTTGCGGTGGCAAAGGCTGTTCGGTATGTAAAGGTACAGGTTGGTTGGAAATTCTTGGTTGTGGTATGGTTGATCCGAATGTGCTCACAAACTGCAAAATTGACGCAAGCAAATACACAGGTTTTGCATTTGGAATGGGTGTAGAACGTATTGCTATGCTTAAATATCAAGTGAAAGACATTCGTTTATTCTTTAAAAACGACACTCGATTCCTGAAACAATTCGAAGCGGCAAAATAAATATTCGCCCTTACAATAAACGCATGAATTTGTAGAACAGCAAGACATGCTGTTCCCATACATTCTTTGTGCTATACGAATGCGAGCATCATACAATGTATTTTCTTATCATAGACATCCAAGCCATCTGCTGTTCTTCTGTTCCTCTTTTTTGGTATCGGGAATTTTCTGAACGACAAGCCGAAAATGTAAGTGTGAAATCTTTTTGTAACGTTACTGTTCCTTGGGGAGACCACGAAAAATAATCGTCACCTTCAACAGCCTGTATGATAGTGAGCGGATCCCACATCCGTTGATATGGATCTTCGGGACAGTCAATGTAAATCTGTTTGAGAGGATGAACGGCTATATGTGACAACGTCAGCAAAATCTCATCTTTTGTCCAATACAGCGCATTTCCGACCAATTCTGGCGAGTAATCAACAGGAATCGTTGGCGGCAATAGTCGGTAAAAGATCTCGGCAAACGAACCACTTTGCTGTATGTTGTACTCCCCGTTCTTGTCTGTTTCGTCGAACTTCCCTCCCATTATGATGATTCGTTTTATTTTCTGTGTAACCAACGTTACTCCGTCAAGTTCACTATATTCATCAGGCGACGATGTGAGAAGATTCGCCAAACTCGTCAAAAAGCCTATGGAAAGCACTGTAACGGATTTGTCAGGTTGCGATGCAAGTATTTTGCGATACACTTTATAATCATCGTCAAACTTCGTTTGCGTACGGGCAAACAAAGGTGAACCGTCTGGTCTCGTTTTTTCGGCAAGATGAGCGTAGTCGGTAAAAATCTGTGGATTTTGAACGCCATTACGGCACAAACCTATAGGAACATTTCCATGACCATAATAGGTATTCAGCACATCGGCAAAAGCGGCGTTCCTCTCTCCCATTCTGTCAACAATGATTCCGAGCAAATCAACCTTGCCACGGCTCATATACGTATGTGCCATGCAGATAGTCACCACATCGTCGGTGGAACTACCCAAATCGGTATCAATAATGATAGATTCAATCATAGAGAGAAATCTTTTTTACATATAAATGTGTAGAGCCACATTGCACGTGGCTCTACATTTCTGTCGTAATTATACAATAATCCCGTTTATTTCAAATTCAGCGACATTGTTTTTGGATATGTCACCGTATATGAAAGTTTCAGGTTTTTCGTTTCCGACGGCTTCAAATCGAGATTCCACGTTGCTATGCTCTTGTCGTCCAATGTGGCTCCGTCGTACGACTGATTTGAAACTGTGATGCTTGATGAACTGGAAACTGGCAGATTGTCCAAAATCTCAAGTTTCACATTGGTTGACTTGTTGTTTCTCACAGAAATGTTCCACGCAACAGTTTGTTTGTAGTTCTTCCCTACCGTCGATTTCTTGCTGAAGTCGTCCAACAACGTACGTTCCACCATAATACCCTTGTCTTGTCCCAACGAAAGTTTCAGTGTATCAGTCGTTTGGGCGATATTCATATAAGACGTTCCCACATATTTTCCACTTAAATACAATGTGACTTCACCCGAAAGGTAGTTGTATTTTGCAAAATCGGTGATTTTTGCCAATAGATACGCATTTCTGTCAAGTTTTGGCACGCATCGATACACATATTCAGCAGGCAATTTATTGGTATTTATCGTGAGCATGGCGTCGTTTTGCTGCGATTTCACGCTAAACAGTTCATCTATGGTAAATTCTATCGTTGTCATTTTTTCGTCGGTTGTCGTGCGTATGCCTCGTGCAACGTTAGAAGAATAGGAAGCTTTCGTCGCCGCTGCCGCATCTTCCATTTCCATATCATAATTTACACTTTCAGCAGCAGCCATTTTCATAGTTGCCTTAGAATAACGCACTTGTGGCTGATGTTCGCGCAAAATCCACTTGTTAAGCGTCGGCACAGTGCCGTTCAGTGTCGGATTTCCCGTCGAAAGCGTCACTTTCACATTGTCCCAGTCGTAACCCGACGATTGATATACTTTTGCCTTGTAAGCCATGGAAATGTCCTTGTTCACGTCTTCCACGCGAGCCTCGTAAAACGGCGTCCACGACGCACAGTTCACATAATACGACATTCCCAACTTGATAGTCTGTGCCTTGTTAGACGAAACGGTTACAACCACTTCGCCTTTCGTGCGATTGCGATATGGCGCAAGTTCCGAATTGATTCTCGACAATTCCGTGTTGAGTTCCGCAATGGATTTGTCAGTTTTGCGAATGTTTTCCTTCAATTTCAACATTTCTGACTGATAGTATTTCAGCACTTTATCTAATTCAACGGTGCTTAGGTTAGAATTTGCACCTTTGATTTCACGATTTGCGTTGAGAATCTCTATCTCGTTGGTATACACGTCTTTCGTATATTTAAGGACAGCGATTTTGTCTTCCAAATCCTGTTTGATTTTCGTCAGACTGTCGCCTTTGGGCGTTCTATCCTGTGTAACTCTGTACGACACATTATTTATTACGAAATCTCCCAAACCTTCCAACTGAATGGATTCCTCGTTAATAGAGGTCGGAAGGTCGCTCAGCGTTACGGTGCTTACACCAGAAGGGATTTTTGCATCGGCAACGCACGACAGCGATGCACCGCTCAGATAAATTGTCACGTCCTTGATTTTCGTCGGAACTGTCACGTTTGTGGCATACGAATACCCTGCTACCAAAACCATTGATAGTAGTACCAAACCTAATTTTCTCATAACTCGTTAATTTTGAATGTGTAACAAAAACCGAAAGTCTATTCGGCAGATTTTTTCTTACCAAAAGTCCATCCAAAAGACATGCCAAGATTTGGGGTAAAATAGAACTTTTCTGCTTTCACACCGAAACCAAGCCCTGTTTCCATTTCAACCGTAAATCCGCCTGCAATGCAAGCCTTGCCGAAAAATGAAACATCAAAAAGATGTTCCTCCATATCCTCTATTTTGTAAATTTCATCTTTGGTAACAATATAATCGTCATTGTTTTTATAGTACTCAAGAGGCTGACCGTCATATCTATACGTACTTTTATCTTTGAGTTTATTATATTCTTTCGAATAAGAAGTAAGATGAGTTTTACCAACAAAATCCCAATATTTGTATGCCAGACTCATACCATATTGTAGCAAACACGACTCGCTCGCCTTCGTAAAATAATAACGAGGTTCAACCATGGCGTACAAACCGCCAGGAACGCACGGCAACTGCGCCTCGTTGAACAGAATTCGTGTACCAAGCACCGTTCCCACACCAACTTTTAGTGAAAATTGAGGCACAATATTACATTCATAGTTGATATTCGCCGTTCCTGTAGCAAACTGCAACGTGTTTATTGAAATAAAATGTCGATATGACGACAAACATCTCGTTGGCGTTATCGCGGTGGTATCATATTGCAGTTCCTGCGAAAAAAGCGACACTGAACTAATTAATAAACAAATAGTTACAATCGATGATTTCAATACATTTTTCATACTATTCTCCCTCTTTTGTTTTAACAAAAATAATAAATACAGCATATCATTGAAAAGAATGTTAAAAATATGTAGGCGTTTGTTGAAAAACTTTTTTGAATAATTTTAATCGATTACCACCATGCCACTTCCGCATTTTCCACACAAAAACACGGCGTCCCCTACTTTTTTACTGCAAGAATTAAGAAAACTTACAGATTTTTTGATACATTTGAATTCCATTTTAAACAGTAAAAAACAATTGCTATGAAACACGTTACAGCTTTAGCGTCAATCGCTCTCGGAGCGGTACTATTTTTTTCGTGCGGAAACAACAAATCCGCACAGAACGAACAGACTGAATGTCAAGGTTTTAAATTAGGAACAGGTGTAAACGTCAGCCACTGGCTCTCACAATCCGACCGACGAGGCGAAGAACGTGCGAAACAAATCACCAAAGCCGATTTCGACTCGATTGCCTCAATGGGCTTTGAACATGTGCGACTCCCGATAGACGAAGTTCAATTCTACGACGAAAATCTAAATCGCGACGAGGAAGCGTTCGCATTACTGAAAAATGCCATTGACTGGACATTGGAAAACAATATGAACATCATTGTTGACCTACACATCACTCGTGCGCACTACTTCCTTACCGCCGACGCAAATACTTTATTTACAGAGACTTCGGCACAAGATCACATGGTGGCAATTTGGAAAGATTTACAGAAATTCCTCAAATCATATCCAACCGACAGAGTTGCCTACGAACTTTTGAACGAAGCCGTTGCTCCGACTCACGAGGCACTGAATGAACTTGAAGGTCGATTGATTTCGGCTATCCGTGAAGAAGAACCGAACCGTTATATTGTAGTTGGTTCAAACTGGGCACAATCAGTCGAGACAATGGAATATCTGCAAGTACCAGAAAACGACAAACATCTCATCATCAGTTTCCATTACTATAATCCGTTGTTTGTAACGCACTATGGCGCTCCATGGACAATCTACAAGGATTGCAAGGAAAACATAACCTATCCGGGTAATTTGCTTGCCGATACATCTTTCTATGCTGGTAAAGATGAAAAGACAGTTCAGGAATATCGTACCCAAAGCGGCGTATGGAACAAAGAAAAAATGTTCTCGCAAATTAAGAAAGCCGTTGACAGAGGAAAAGAACTCGGTTTACAAGTTTATTGCGGAGAATTTGGCGCATACCCAAATTTTGTAAACAAGGAATCACGTTTGAACTGGTACAAGGACATGGCTGCGATTTTCAAGGAAAACAACATTTCCAACGCTCACTGGTGCTACAAAGGTGATTTTCCTTTAGTTGACGAAACACTTACACCAAACGAAGTTCCTGCAATCTTGCTACACAAATAGAGACTGAACATTTTTAAATAAAATCTTCACGTTTGCGTTGTAACGACTAATGTGAGAAGAAACAAAAAAAGGCGTACACTTAACAGCGTACGCCTTTCATTTTCAATA
>JAFZOY010000023.1 GCA_017552705.1 Bacteroidales bacterium | reverse complement strand
TCTTCATCGGAAATCATATTGTCAATGGTGCATTTAAGCGTTTTCCACTTCTCTTTTGCTTCTAAATTTGAAGTGTGTTTATTGTTGCGTTGCTGTATATATTTACCTAAATCATTGGAAATGGCATCGAGTTTTTCACGCTGAAAATCAGTAATATCATAATCATAATCGTGAATATAGAAACTCAACAAACGCAGAACATCATCTTTCATTTGTTCGGTATCTATTTTAAACTCTTTATACATATGTGCTACGTGCCGTATTTTCTGCAACTGTTGCCTAATGTCATCAAACAACCGATATGCTGAATTGAAAACATCAAGTTCCTGTTGCTCTGTATATTCTCTGGAATCAATGGTTTCAATGAACGCGGCATTGATGGAATATGTCAAATAATCATCAATGCAAGTGCAAGGATAGTTTTCATATTGGTTTGATATATACCGTTCAATTTGTTCGGAAGTGATAACATTCTTTTCTGTTTTATTCTTGTTGATGATGCAACCATACAAATATGAAAACGACAAATCTGTTGAAACGCACTTTTCTAACTCTTGAATGAATGCCCAATGCTTTTGTTTATCAATCTTTTTGTGTAGGCATTTTTCAATAAACTTAACCCATTTTTCAGGTTCGCTTAAGTGTGATGTGTAGTAACGACTGGTCATTGAGTAATTGTTCCTAATGTCTAAAAATCTATCAATTGTAGTTTTTAGTTCATCAGCAAATTTCAAAGAGCCAATGTTATATGCAATAAAATCTTTCGCTCTCATACTTTAATCCTCCTTGATTTTTAGGTTATCAATCTTGATTACATCGGCGGCTTTTTCCTTTTTCTCATCAACCACTTTGGCGTAAATCTGCGTGGTTTTAACGTTTGTGTGGCCCAACATTTTGCTGACAGTGTAGATGTCGGTGCCGCCAGCCAATTGCAGCGTGGCGAAAGTGTGGCGGAAGCAATGGAAAGTAATGTCGCGTTTGATACCTGCCTTTTCTATCCAACGCTTCAACGGCGATGAAATCCAGGAAGGGTCGGGCAAATCCTCGAAAACCAATCTATCGGGTGCCATTGGTTCACCGCATAATTGGTATGCTTGCTCACTGATGGGCATATATTCAACGCCTTTGGTTTTCTGCTGCGTGAAGTTGAGGCGGTAGGAATCACCATCTTTTTGAATCTCGCTCCAGCGAAGTTTCTGAATATCACAATGGCGCAGGCCTGTGAGTGCAGAAAACAAAGCGGCACGTTTCATAACAGGCTGGTCGCAATCGGTGGCGGCAAGTGTGTTGAGTTCTTCTGCGGTCAGATGCTCACGGCGGCTTTCTTGCGATGGTATCTTTTTGACTTTTGCAGACAAGTCTACATTCAGATAGCCATCAATAAAGGCTTGTTTGAGAGCCGCTTTGAAAATGCTGAAATAGGTTGCGGCCGTGTTCTGCGACACAGTGCCTGACTTATTTCCACCTTGTGGGGCCGTAAGAATCCAATTGCGAAAATCTTCAATCAGTTTCAGATTGATTTGCGAGAATAAAATGGTGTCGCTATTGGCAAAAACCGTGAGCAATACTCCAACTCGGTTCCAATTGACAATGATTGATTCCGATGCTGCTTTATGCTTTTCGAC
>JAFZOY010000022.1 GCA_017552705.1 Bacteroidales bacterium | reverse complement strand
TGCTTTCAAAAATGTATCTTTGACATATCGGGAACAACACAAAGGTGTAAACAAGCACCAAAACCACAGTTGTGAATTGCTTTCAAAAATGTATCTTTGACATATCGGGAACAACGACCAACTTTCCAAGACGGAGGCAAAACGGTTGTGAATTGCTTTCAAAAATGTATCTTTGACATATCGGGAACAACTCAACATCACAACAACCAAGAGCACAAAGAGTTGTGAATTGCTTTCAAAAATGTATCTTTGACATATCGGGAACAACAAACAAATAGTCACTAAACAAAGCGTCAAGTTGTGAATTGCTTTCAAAAATGTATCTTTGACATATCGGGAACAACCAATAAAATGTTGTGGTTTCTTCCTCTTTGTTGTGAATTGCTTTCAAAAATGTATCTTTGACATATCGGGAACAACACGAGCTGTGTAAATCATTGAGAGATTGTTTGTTAGACCGATTTGTAGAAATGAAAAAGTTCCCGTTTTTTTGAGAATATCCTTGTTTCGGCGAGGATATTTTTTTGCATTGTAGCGTACCTACGGCACGCTGTTTTATTGTATTGTAATTCATTCTACCAATCAGATGTGCCTACGGCACAAATTAAAAACCATCGTTTAATTGTATATTTATAAAAAGCATCTCGTTGGAATATGCAAATAATCACTCCGTTTGATTTATGAATATTGTCCCGTAGGGACTAAAGATTGGTAGAAACGTAACATCGCCGTCATTATGCGTGCCGTAGGTACGCCACATCAAAACAATTCTAATTGTTGTCCTTCTGATGAAACAGTTTTTTCTTTTTGTGAATGAAATAATTCTATATCGCCAAATTGTTTGTCGGTTATACACAATATTCCGACATCGCCACGCGGTGGCAAAATGTTTTTTACTCTTCGTATATGTACATCGGCATTTTCTCTGCTGGCGCAATGGCGAACATATATGGAGAATTGAAACATAGTGAATCCGTCACAAAGTAGGTTCTTGCGGAAATCGGTATATTCTTTCCGTTCTTTTTTCGTTTCTGTCGGCAAATCAAAGAACACCAATACCCACATAATCCTGTATTCACTAAATCTGTCCATTCTTTCACATAGAGGGATATATTATTTTTCGGCTTTCGCCACAATAACATTTATATAATGATGCTGTTGTCGTGGAAACGGCAACCATCAACGGACTTCGTTTCCCTTGTATGGTGACTTCAATCACGGGAATACCGAGTAATTCTCGTTTGAGTTCCGTTGTGAGTTCGCTTTGTGTTTCGTTTGAATCGTAGAGTTGTAAAACCAGTTTATCGACAAACGGACGATACGGTTCCATTATGTCGTCGGCAAGGCAATAGGCATTGTATTTGTTCCGATGATGGATTCCCAATGTGGGCAACATTCCCGACGCAACCAACGCACGGGCAACAATTGCACGGAGAATTGCATAGCCGTAGTTGAGCAGATTGTTGGGATATACGCCTTCGCGATCACGGACAAAATTATCGATTTTCGGAAACGTGTTTTTCCAATAATATGCGGCGGCACGGGCTTCAATGTTGTCGCTGTCACCACTCTTGACCTTTTCTGTCCACGATTCCATATTTCCTATTTCGGCATTTCTGCACGCTCGTAGTACAGCAGCCTGATTTTGGATTTTTGCCACAACGGTTTGTTGCCACAATTGCTTTTTGAGAGGCAGACTTGCTTCAATCTGATACCGAAACCGTTCCGACTGCGTGTAGTTACCGCATAACGGCAGAAGCAGACCAACGGGCAAATGGGAATTGTCGCATGTGATGACGGCACAGTTGTTTTCCAACAACGCTTCAAGAAGCCCTTGCGTGATAGTGATTTGCTTATGGTCGAGCAACACGATTCCTATGTCCTCAATGGGAATTGTCTTGATCGCTTGTTGCTTAAACGATGCCGAAACATCGGCTTTCTCCACTTCGGGCAATCGTATCACCAACTGTTCGTTTTGCAACGACAGATACGTGGGATTGCCAAAGTAAAGAGTTCGTTTAATCATAGCTTCATTTTTTTATTTGAATTCCTCGAGGTGTCATTTGAAAATCTACACCCTTTAATAGATAATTTAAAGTTGTTACATGACATCTGATTTTTTCTGGCATTTTGCAAAAATCTTTTATTGATTCTCCTTTACCCAAATCATTATCCTTTTGTGCATTAATATTTTTTACCAATCTTATCAAATTAGGATTTTCAAAACCTTGTATTACAAATAAATGTTGAGATAATATACTATTATTCATTCCCTTTAGTTCATCTATAGTGTCTTTGTAAATAAGAAGTATGTCACCCTTTTTCAAAATTTGAGTTCTAAATAACGTATGTTTTTTCTTAGAGATAATTGTTGTGGGAATATCATCCTTATTTATTTTTCGATTTTCACTAACATCATACAAACTATATATGTGATATTCCTTTTCTGTTTTATCAGCATTTTCATACTTACACATTACGTATAAATCTCCCATTTCAGCATAATAATTTTGCTTATATTGTTTGTCCGATAAATACGTTTGCTTCTTTATAGCCAATGGATTTTTAATTGTAGTGTAGCATCGAATATGCCGAATTTTGTTAAGTTTACATTCTTGGGAATAGTCTATTTTTCCATTCTTGTTGTTTTTGAACATGTAAATACCATTTTCACAGGCTTCTTTGAATGTTGTACCCTCTGAGAATTGCCCTTTTATAATTGCAAATAAATCCTTATCAACAATAGCTTTTTCCAACTCATCCCAGTTTTTAAATCCTTTGTCTTGGTCGTTCTTTTTATATTTCAAATCTCTTCTAACAACATAGTATAACGTATCGTTAAGTTTAATTGCTCCATAAAAAGTGTCACCATGCAGTTGTCCACGGATACAATCTCCTGTTATCCATTCTTTCGTCTGTGGAATAGGATGACCATATTTGTTTTTCTTTAGTGTTCCATCTTCATTTTTCTCAAATATCTTTTCCCCATTTTCATCTTTTAGAGGTACTATTTTGCCTCGTATCCGTTTCCTTTTGTGAGCAGAGGTCAGCGTCTGGTCTTTTGAAACATGGTTAACCAGTATGTTATCTTCTATAAAAGGTACTATTTCCGATATGTTTCCCGATAATCCACAATTCTTTTTTTCTCTTTCTAATTCTTTTTCAAGCAGTTCCGTATTCTCATTTGCTCGTTTCTGTTCTTGTATTCTGTAAAAAAGTTCAAGCATTCTATCACGTTGAGCCGCTGTTGGCACCAATGTTAAAATTGTGGCATCTATAGCATGATGCGAATGTTTATCGCGACTTTTCTTTTCGTCAACGCTTTGGACTCCAAGCATTTTCCTGAAATTTGCAGTCGTGCTTCCTTTTTGAACTTCGACACTGTTGAATACTGTTTTGAGATAGTGATATGCATATTTAGTAATAATTCGTGTGTCGTTTAATTGATTATTTCTAAATCCCAAGGTTATCTCTGTCATTGTGAAACGCTTTACCTTGTTCTCCCAATAATCCAACTCCATTTGCCACAAATGTTTTTGACGGATACAGTAATCTTTGCGGTCTTTATCCTGGGCTAACTTTGATTTTGTTTTCCAAAATTCCACATTGTCTTTAAGCTGTTCAACTTTATCAAACCATGGTTGCAAACGTGGTTTGATGGCAGAATAACCATTTCCTTCTTTTTCATAATTGGCAAGTTGTGTAGGAATCTGATTTTTCTTTATTGTTCTATTAAAATGAGCATCACAAATTGTTAAGTTAGCCAACGAGTCATCAAAGGAAATGCTTCGCGGAATTGTATGCTCAATGTCAAAAGCATTATCATCAAAAAGATTTGTTATGTTAATCGTTTTCCCTGTATAAAGACAACGACAGCCTTGTTCTAACCATAAACGATATTTTGTAACATCTTTTTTGTATATAGGAACATTTTTGTTTTCTTTATTTTTCTTTTTTTGTTCAAAAGAATCTTCATTGTTAGGAATATCATGTTGTTCGCATATCAATCTAACTTGGTCTATATCATCATCTTTTATATTCCTATTAGGGAAATACTCTTTAATAATCTTTTCGTATTCTTTATTTTCGGTCTCTCGTTCTCTTTGATATGCTTCAATCGCCCAACGCATATTAGCATCGTTTAGTTCGCGGGCAGTTTCCACAACAATATGAGTGTCTTCATCAATCATTGCATTGCCATCTGCATCAGTCGTTTTTAACATTTGGTTAATTTGTCTCCGTAGAATATGCAACACACGCATTGCCATAGGATTTTTCAATGCTCCAATTACAGGACTTCCAAGTAGTTTTAGGCTTCTACCATCTTCAATAATAGTATCTTTCGCTGGTGCATAGTATTGTATCATGGAAGGATGATAGATTTTCTTCAAATCCTTTTCTGATAAGAAATCGTATTTGTTGCGCAAGAAAGATGCCAAGGCATCGGCAACTTTAGGTATTTTGTAATAATCCCTGTTGTGTGACGAAAAAAACTGTTGGTATAAATTAGCAACGTCTCCCAATAATTGTTCCTGTACTTCTAATGATTTCAGTTTCCACGTCTTATCTCCAATCGTTTTAATAGCAAATTCTTTTACATCTTTTAAATCAGATTGGTCCAATTGATAATCATAATTCTTATAGGCAAATTGTTCTTCTGGTGCTAAAGATTTGTAGTTTGCAATCAGAGTATTGACGATTTCACACAATTGTCTTTGTTTACGATTCTGGGAAATTATACTGTCTAGTTCTGAAACCACTTCGTTTTCTATATTTTCCCACTTATCCTTGAATAAATCAGGGAGTTTTGCCAATAATACTGCATCGGTATAAATAAGTCCTTTTAGAAGAAAACGATTAATATTCTTAATGGCTTTTAAACTCAACATGCCGTAGCCTTGTTGAATAGCTCCATATATGCGGACTAATTGCTTTGTTTGGTTATCGTCAAAATTTAATTTGGTTTTTGCAAACTCTTGTACGTATTCTGCTTCATCAAAAGAAAAACAAATATGCCATAAATCGTAAGCGGTATAGGTTATTCTTTTAACTTCACCACTCTTATGGTTTGTTTTTTCGTCTGTTGATTTATACATCCATGTTTCCCAATTATCACCAAGGAGATTCTTTAGTCTGCCTGAAATAGGGCATCCAGAAACATTTGTTTTATCTTTATAGTTGATAGTTTTTGTTTTGTCATTGGTGTATTTTAAATCTTGCCCTATTTCCTTTTGTATCCATTCTCGTATATCTTCAAATTTAAAGGATGTTCTTACTTGCAAAAATTTTTCCTTGAATAATTTTTCTTTTTGTTCAAGAGAAAGAGTATCGTTTAACCCTTCGCCAAATCTAATATTGTTAATAAAGCACCATGCTCTGAACTTTTCAAATTCGGGATGACTTATTGGGCAACGCGATTTATTTGGTTCTAGAGTACATTTACCGACCAACCCTTTTTGAGAACGGAGAGGTCGCTTATAGAAAATTGTACCTTCTCCTTTTTTATCACTAACAAGGCGTTTATAAAAATCACCATCTTTGTCTAAGCCTTTCTGAAATTCAAAAATACTGATGATTTCTTCTTTATACTGTGAGCGTACGGCTTGGTATTCACTATTACGAACACGAATACCATTTCTTTCTAAATCATAGAACGCACAACCAACGGTTCGTAGATTGTGTTCATTCATATATTCAACTAAACGACCTGATTTTTTCTCCTCTGATTTCTTTAATGCCTCAGACAGGTCTGTTTCTGAAAAATCAGATGTTTCGTTTTTCTCTTGTTCTTTTAATGTTTCTCCTTTGCTACTTTTAAAACCTCTTCTTTGAGCAATATGATATAAGGCTCGTCCTAATTTGTAGCGGTCAATCTGTTTTGAAAAGTCAAATTGTTTTTCCATTAATTCAGCCCGCAATTGAAATGGACTGGAATAATCTGCTACGCCATCTCCATCAAAATCCAAACGTACCCATTGTTCAAATTTCTCAGCTTCAACGGGATATTGATGTTTTAGTCCTTTTTCTTTGTCATATTTGCTCCATTTTTCTAAATCTTCCATAGAAAGTGGGCAATAACCTTTTTCTATCAATAGTTTCAATGTTGCCCATATTCTATATTTTCGCGCTTGATAAAGTCTACGACTTGACCTTTTTTCAGTGCGTTTGGCAGCAAACGAAAATTCTCCACTTTTTTCTTTACCAACCCCTGAAGGAAATATTACTGAATCAAAATACTCTAATTGCTTTGTTATACTTTGGTTAGACAAATCACTATCTCTCAATGAAATACCAATTGAATTTGTACCTAAATCAAGTCCTAAAACTTTTGCCATAGTAAAAAATATTTTTTAGTGTTGGGCAATGTACAAAAAAACAATTAAATTTGTCCCAATTTGAAAGACTTTTCACAATAAGGCTATAAGCCGAAGAGTTCTGAGCCCTGCGTACTCCGTAGGGCTATTTTTTTAGTTTCCCTCGTTCTTCAACAGGGCTTTTTTATTTTCACGCAAAAATGTCCGTGAAGAAAATTAGCGCCTTTGTAGCGTACCTACGGCACGCTGTTCCTTCGTTTGTAATATTATTTCTACCAACCTATTGTTCCTAACGGAACGGACATGGTGCGGGAATAACAGATGGGGGATTCCGACTGAGTTGCGAAGCGTTAAAAAAATCAACGGAGTGTAGCGTGAAAAAGAGTTGGTGCCTTAATACGAAACGGTTTGCACCACGAGAGTGTGGCACTTCAACTCTTTTAGCGAAACGCAGTTGATTTTTAGCTGAGCAAGTCCGTCGGTGGTTTTTCTTTGGGTTCCGTTTCTTTTGCCATCAAAAGAAATGGAACAAAGACAAGAAAACATTAGGTTGCCTCGTCCTTCAACGGGGCTTTTTTATTTTCACGCGAAAATGTCCGTGAAGAAAATTATTGCCTTTGTAGCGTACCTACGGCACGCATTTTCTTCGTTTGTAATATTATTTCTACCAACCTATTGTTCCTAACGGAACAGACGAAAAATGGCAAAATGGCGAGAAATCTTACTTGTCACAATAGTGGCCATAAGCGGTCAGCACGTCCACATGAACTTCGGTTTCAAAAATTTCATAAATTAGACGATGTTTTTTCGAAATGCGACGGCTCCATACTTCCCCGTTGTATCCTTTGAGTTGTTCTGGTTTGCCCGTTCCTGTTTGAGGATGGTCGTACAATTCACTGATAAGCGCAAGAGCCTTTTAAGAGTTAGGATCGTTTTTTCTTAATAATATATAAAGGTCTTACTGGGCTTGCTCCTTAATTTCCACGCTATATTTACTCATAGACGCTGAAGGTATTGGTCGAGTTCTGTAGTGTTGTTAAATCTTCTACCTGGCTGTTTACGGGCTTCCTCAATGCGGGCAAAGAACTCTTTTTCGCTCATCTGAGTTTCGTCACGTTTTTCTTTCGCTAACTTCTTGGCATATTGCGTCAGCCGTCTCATCAACGGTTCGCTGTCAGCAATTGAGCCTATGCTCTGCCATAGTTCCGTGTTCATCGTATTTAATTGTACTGCTGTCATCTTTTTCTTTATGTTTGGATTCAAATGCAAGAATACAACTTTTTTTGGATAAAACAAACAAAATCAAATCAGAATGAATTTGCTTAATTGTTTGTGAAAACAAACGGTTGCCTCGTTCTTCAACGGGGATTTTTGTTAAGCAGAGTTATTTTCTTTTCACAAATTCTACCAACAAATTAAACAATTCGTTGAATTTCGTGAGCGGAAGCTGGTCGGCGTTGTCGTTTATGTCGTGGTAGGCTTGTGTGCCGCCTTTTGTGTAAATATAGATGCTTGGAATGTTTTTCATGTAAAATGGGCAGTGGTCGCTGTTGCAGGCCTCGCCACGTACTTGAATGTGCTTGAAATAGTTATTCTCGTCGTTGATTTTTTGTATCAGCGACATTTCTTTGTCGAACACCTTTCCGTTTACCACGCAAATGCCGTCGTCGCCCGTGCCGACCAAGTCAAGGTTGATGACAAAATCACAGCCGTCACAATTCATATATAAATGGTCGTTCACAAATGCCTTTGAACCGTGCATACCAAGTTCTTCGCCTGTAAAGGCAATGAAATAGATGTTGACGGGAATTTCGTCTTTGTGCTTCTGAAAATATTCTGCCAGCGTGAGCATAAGAGCAACGCCGCTCGCATTGTCGTTTGCACCATTGTAGGTCACAGGACCGAATTGTCCCAAATGGTCGTAATGGGCAGTGAAAAATATGGATTTGTCAGTTTTCTCATTATCAATGTAATAGCAAATATTATTCGTTGTGACAGTCTCAAGTTTTTGCGTTACGTCAAACGAAACTGATTTGATGTTTTTTGATTTCAAACTTTTGTCGGATACAATAAAATATGGCACATTTCCGCATACACTGGCAATGTTTTGCGTTAGTTTTTGGTTGGTGATTTTAATGATTGCACCAATGGAATAGACTTCGCTCCATACTAAGTCAATGGTAATCCATTGGTTGATTATTTCTTTTTGTTTGGATGTCAGCGTAGTGTCGGTTTCGTCGAAAATCAAGCAGGTTTGGGCATATTTCGACTTGTATTTTTCTTTCAACGCACTTATGTTATTTCCAGAGCATACGTCTTGCAAATCTTTCTTGTTGAATGGAATACATTTTAGCGTTGCTGTTCCTCCACCACTAATCGCATCAATTATAAAATCCTTACCTGCTGTGAGTTGCGTACCGTCAATGGTAAGTTGCAGTTTGTCGGGAAATGTGTTTACGGAGTAGGTTACAGAAGAGTTTTCCTCGTCGAGTAGGTTTTGCAGTTGAAACGATTCGAATTTTTGTTGAATGTATGTTGCGGCATTTTGAATACCATTGTTCACGTATCCGCGGCCATGCATACGTTCGGAACAGAGGTCGTTGAGGTATTTCCGTCCGTAGGCGGCTGCGTCGAAATCGTCAACTTGCGCAAAGATGGCAAGCGGGCAGAGAGCTATGAGTATCGTCAGAAACTGTTTCATCGTGTGTTATTTTCCTAACAAAATTGCTGGAAGTTCATTTGGTTGCAAATCATCGTTCACAATTGGAAAATCGCCTTTGTAGCACCAATGTGCGTTGGCGATTCCTTGTTCTTTGAAAATGTCGCAAATGTCCTTGTACCAATTCAATCGGGGTTCTTTGTCGATGTAATAAGGATATGCTCCAAACTCACCGCAATATAATTGCACCCCAAGTTCGTTGGCCTTGTCTATGCACGGTTGGATTTGTTTGAGCAGATAGTCTTTGTTCCAGAGACCTTCGTCGCTTTTGAATTGGTTGACGATTTTGCTGTCGAGTGTTTCGTAAAACGAAGCAGGCGGAGCAAACACGCCCGGATATTCCACTTTGTCTTTGTAGTCTTTCATCGGTGTCCACCATGCGCCGTAGTGCGTGACGAACAACGGATTATAGTAGTGGAAGCTGATAATCAAATGCTTGTCGTTTTGGGGAACTTGCAGATACGGCATCGTAACAACCGATTGTTGCCAGTTCGAGCCGACCACTATGAAACGTTCGGGTTCTTTCTCGCGGATAGCCGCAATCAGCCGTGATTCGAGGTCGTTCAACGCTTCGTGCGACGGTGCAATTGCCTCATTCAGAAGCTCGTATGCAAGACGGTCGGTAGGATAGCGCTGCAGGAATTTCTGCAAATCCTTCCACATGTCAATCATATGTTGTTGCGCAGCAGGGTCGGTGAACAGCGTGTTTTCGTGTTCCGTGAGGAAATAGTGCGCACGGGTGATGTGCAGGTCAACCACTATGTTCATATTGTTGCCGAGCGTCCATTCTATAGCTTTTTCGAGCAGTTCAAACGCATCTTCGTGGCGGTTGAGGTCTTCGTCGTACATTTGTTCTTCGTCGATTGGAAGACGCACGTGTTCAAAGCCCATTTCGGCTATTGTGTCGAAATCCTTTTTGCTGATTTGTTTTGCGCGGACTTCGCCACGGTTTTCCGACTGCGAAAGCCAATGGCTCACGTTGATGCCTGTTCCTAAAGTGAAAGTTGTCATATTGATAAAATTAAATTTCACGAATATACAAAAATGTTCAAAATCAACACGCGCAGTTTGTCTATTTCCGTTAGAAACTTTGATTTTTGGGTGTTTTTCGGGTTGTGCAAAACTTATTGAAATTGTCAATAACTTCTTATTTATTTTGGATTCAGACGAGCGGTAAATCTCTATTTTTGGATATTAAATTTTTAGTTTTAGCTATGACAACATTTGGTACAGTTTTCAAAAAAGGAGGCAAGAAAGCCTTGCTTTGCGGTTCGGGAGAATTAGGTAAGGAAGTTGCGATTGAATTGCAACGATTTGGTATTGAGGTGGTTGCGGTTGATAGATATGCAAATGCGCCGGCTATGCAGATCGCCCACAAGTCGTATGTGATTTCGATGCTCGACGGCGAAAAATTGCGTGAAATCATTTATGCAGAAAAGCCTGACTACATTATCCCTGAAGTGGAGGCAATTGCGACAAAAACGTTGATGGAACTCGAACAGGAAGGTTTCAATGTGATTCCGACTGCACGTGCCACGTTTTTAACGATGAACCGCGAGGGAATCCGTCGCCTTGCTGCCGAGGAACTTGGCTTGAAGACGTCGAACTATCGTTTTGCGGCAACATACGACGAGTACAAGGCTGCAATTTCCGAAGTCGGTATTCCTTGCGTTGTGAAACCGATTATGAGTTCGTCGGGACACGGACAGAGCGTGGTGAAAACTGAGGCCGACATTGATAAATCGTGGGAAATTTCGCAGGCAGGCGGACGCGCCGGTGCGGGAAAAGTGATAGTTGAAGGTTTTGTTGATTTTGATTATGAAATCACCTTGTTGACTGTCCGCCACAAAGACGGCACAAGTTTCTTGAAACCTGTAGGCCACTGGCAAAAAGACGGCGATTATCAGGAATCGTGGCAACCGCAGCCAATGTCGGATGTGGCTTTGGCAAAGGCGCAGGATATAGCAAAGAAAATTACCGACGCTCTTGGCGGTCGTGGAATTTTTGGCGTGGAAATGTTCATTAAGGGCGACGATGTTATTTTCAGCGAAGTTTCGCCTCGTCCGCACGATACAGGTATGGTGACGATGATTTCGCAGGATTTGTCGGAATTTGCGTTGCATGTGCGTGCAATTCTTGGCTTGCCGATTCCAAATATCGCATTCCATGGTCCATCGGCTTCGAAGGCTGTGGTGGTTCGTGGCGACAGCGAAAATGTTTCGTTCAGCAATTTGGAGGAAGTCTTGGCTGAACCCGATACGCAGATGCGAATCTTTGGTAAACCTGAAGTTCACGACCATCGTCGTATGGCGGTTCTTTTGGCTCGTGGCGAAACAATTGAGGAAGCAAAGGCGAAAGTTCGCGCTATGTACGATAAATTGCACGTGGAGAAATAATGGATTTGTTTGCCCTGGGCAAACAGTGATTGATAGAACAGAATACTACACATGAAATCTATTTTGTTGACGATTTGTTCGGTGCTGTTTTGTGGAACAGTGTTGGCGCAAAGTGCCGAAGGCCTTTGGGAGACATTCGACACAAAACGGCAGAAACCGATGTCGCACGTTCGGATATACAAGCAGGATGGAAAATTGTACGGTACGGTTGTCAAAGTGCTCGACGAGCAATATAAAACGTGTACCCGTTGTTCCGGCGACGACAAAAACAAACCGACGGTTGGGTTGATGGTAATCCGTGGCTTGGAAAAGAAAGGCGACAAGTGGGAAAAAGACGACGGGCTTCTCGATCCAATCAGCGGACTGATTATCGATGGAGAATTGTGGATGGTTTCCCCCGACAAGTTGAAGGTAAAAGGCACTTGGGGCTTTATTTCCGACACGCAAACGTGGACACGGGTTTCCCAGTAGTTAAGAATTTGTACAAAAGAGAGAGTCAATGTCCCATTTGCCAGCTTTAGTATATGATTTGGCCTTAATCATGGTTATGGCTGGCATTGTTACGCTGTTGTTCAAAAAATTGAAACAGCCGCTGGTGCTTGGCTATATCGTGGTCGGAATCATTGCCGGTCCGTATATCGATTTGTTGCCGTCGGTAACCGATAAGACAAACATTTCAACGTGGGCCGACATCGGGGTTATTTTCCTGTTGTTTGCGTTAGGGCTTGAATTCAGTATCAAAAAACTGATGAATGTCGGCGCGTCGGCGTTTATCACGGCGTTTACCGAAGTTATTTCCATGTTGGTGATTGGTTTCATTTTGGGAAAACTGTTCGGCTGGGGAAATATAGAGAGTATGTTCTTGGGCGGAATGTTGTCGATGTCGTCAACCACAATCATAATCAAAGCCTTTGATGATTTGAACGTGAAAGGGCAGAAGTTCACGGGAATTGTGTTCGGAACGTTGGTGGTGGAGGATATTGTCGCCATTTTGATGATGGTGTTGCTTCCTACTATTGCGGTTAGCCAGCAGTTCGCAGGCATGGAACTGATAGAAAGTCTGTTCAAACTGGGCTTTTTTATGATTCTGTGGTTCATTGTCGGGATTTTTGTTTTGCCGTCGTTTTTTAAGAAAATCAAGAATCTTGTGACCGACGAAATGTTGCTGATTATATCGTTGGGATTGTGTTTGGGAATGGTTGTGTTTGCCGTTCAGGTAGGATTTTCGGCGGCATTGGGCGCATTTATGATGGGCTCTATCTTGTCGGAAACCATGGAAGGCCAGAAAATCGAGCATCTCATCAAGAGTTTGAAGGATTTCTTCGGAGCGGTATTTTTTGTTTCGGTTGGTATGTTGGTCGATCCGAATATTTTGTTTGAATATTGGGGTACTATATTGATAATCACATTGGTGGTGGTTTTGTTCAAACCAATTTGTTCCGCCTTGGGCGTAGTGCTTTCGGGACAAAGCCTGAAAATAGCGGTGCAGTCGGGTATGAGCCTTGCCCAGATTGGCGAATTTGCGTTCATCATCGCATCGGTCGGGGTGTCGATGAATGTGATTAGTTCGCAGATTTATCCGATAATTGTGGCGGTTTCGGTGGTCACGACCTTCACCACACCGTATTTCATACGATATTCTGATTCAATGTTTGCCAAGCTTCAGGAAAAAGTGCCGTCCGATGTTCTTGCAAAATTGGAAAAGATTTCGCAGGGAACGCGCGTGTTGAACAAGGAAACTGATTGGCGGCTTTTGATAAAAAAGACAATGGGCCGCGATATTATCTACAGCGTGATACTCATTTCTATCCATGTGATTTCGTTTAACTTCCTGACACCCATTCTGTTGAAGTTTGTTCCCGATCAATGGGGAAAAATCATCGCCGGTGGAATCGCCCTTGTGGCGATGGCTCCGTTTCTTCGGGTAATGTTGCTCAACAAGGGAAATGTGGATTTGTTCCAGAAATTGTGGAGTCAGAACTACATCAACAAAGGTGGTTTGATTTGCGTTGTGATTTTCCAGGCGGGACTTGCGGTGTTCTTTATCTGTGCCGTGCTGGCGAAAATGTTCAGTATGTCGCAGCGTGTCGAGATATTGGTGGCAATTGCCGTATTTGTGATGATAGGGCTGTCGCGGCATGTGTTGCGCGGCTACAATCGGATAGAACGGCGGTTTGTTGATAACCTGAATGGCCGCGACGAGTCAATGGAGAAAAACAATCATCTCAAGCAAAGCTTTGATACTCATTTGATTGACCGTAATATTCACCTTGCCGATATGAAAATTCCTGTGAATTCCTCGTATATCGGAAAACGTTTGTCGGAAACGGATATAAAGCTGAAATTTGGGCTTACGGTTGTGAAAATCATTCGTGGACAGTTGGAAATTGACATTCCCGAAGCCTCGGAAATAGTGTATCCGCAGGATATCTTGGTGGTTTTGGGTAACGATGAGCAAATTTCCGCTTTTGCGCAAAGTTTGGAAAACGAAAACAAGAAATTGGCGTTTGCTTCAAAATCCAATGTTACCTTGGAGTCGATTTTGGTTGAACCGAATTCTGTTTTGTGTGGAAAGAGCATCCAAAAATCAGGTTTGAAGGAAGAAGTCCGTTGCCTGGTGATTGGAATCGAACGTGACGGCAAGTCAATGATGAATCCGCATTTCACAATGGTGTTCGAGGCTGGTGATATTGTTTGGATTGTGGGCGATAAACAGCGTCTGCACGATTTTTTGCTGAAAAAAAATATGGATAAAAACAACTTGTGACGCTGGCTTGTCTGCTTGTTTTTATAATGTGGTTTTGTTACTTTTGCCAACAAATTTTTGATAGATGGCTTTTGAAAAGGAAATACAACGTCGCAGGACGTTTGCGATAATCAGTCACCCTGATGCGGGTAAAACTACCTTGACGGAAAAATTGCTGCTCTTTGGTGGCGCAATTCACGTGGCTGGTGCGGTGAAATCAAATAAAATCAAGAAAACGGCGACGTCCGACTTCATGGAAATCGAAAAGCAACGTGGAATTTCGGTTGCCACCTCGGTTATGGGATTTGAGTATCAGGGACGGAAAATCAACATCCTCGATACGCCAGGTCACAAGGATTTTGCCGAAGACACCTACCGTACGTTGACGGCGGTTGACAGCGTTATTATTGTAATCGACGTGGCGAAAGGTGTTGAGGAACAGACGAAAAAACTTGCCGAAGTATGCCGTATGCGCAACACACCTGTGATGGTGTTCATCAACAAACTCGACCGCGAAGGTAAGGATGTGTTTGAACTGCTCGACGAAATTGAGTCGCTGCTGAATATAAAAGTTCGCCCGTTGGCATGGCCTATCGGTATCGGACACGATTTTAAGGGCGTGTATAATCTGTATTCGCAAAGCCTGCGTTTGTTTGAACAAAACCAGCAACTTATCAAACCAGCCATTCAATTTTCCGACATTGCCGATGCAGGAATCGATGCGGAAATAGGCGAGCGCGCCGCTCAAAAACTCCGCGACGAGGTTGAGTTGGTGGAAACTGTCTATCCTGAATTCGATGTTGACGCATATCGCCGTGCGGAATTGGCTCCCGTATTCTTCGGTAGTGCGTTGTATAATTTTGGCGTTCAGGAACTGCTCGACACGTTCGTGGAAATTGCGCCGTCGCCACGTGATGCAAAAACTGACGAACGGATGGTGTCGCCGTATGAAGATAAATTTACGGGCTTTGTGTTCAAAATCCATGCGAACATGGACCCGAACCACCGCGATAGGATTGCGTTCGTGAAAGTTTGTTCGGGACGGTTCGAACGAAACAAGAATTATTTGCATATACGCCAGCAAAAAATGCTGAAGTTCGCGAACCCAACTTCCTTTATGGCTGAGAAAAAATCGGTGGTTGACGAAGCCTATCCGGGCGATATTGTTGGTTTGTACGATTCGGGCAATTTCAAGATCGGCGACACGTTGACGGAAGGCGAGGATTTGCATTTTGCAGGCATTCCAAGTTTCTCGCCGGAAATGTTCCGCTATATTGAAAATGCCGATCCTATGAAATTCAAGCAATTGGCTAAAGGTGTCGATCAGTTGATGGACGAAGGTGTTGCGCAATTGTTTATAAATCAATTCAATAACCGAAAAATCATCGGTACGGTCGGCGCATTGCAGTTCGAAGTGATTGAATATCGTTTGGAACACGAATACAATGCAAAATGCCGCTACGAACCGATTCAGTTATATAAGGCGTGCTGGTTCACTTCGTCGAACAAGGCCCAATTGGAGGATTTTAAGAAACGGAAATATCAAAGTTTGGCAGTTGACAAGCGTGGCTACGATGTCTTTCTTGCTGAAAGTGCGTACGCTTTGGAAATGGCACAGCAGAATTTCCCCGATATTGAATTCCATTTCACGTCGGAGTTTTAATAATGGACGGTAAGACTATGAGACAATTACATATAGAAACATACGGTTGCCAGATGAATATCGCTGATAGCGAGGTTGTTGCGGCAATTTTGAGGAAGGACGGCTTTGAATACACCAAAACGCTCGAGGAAGCCGATGTGATTCTGCTGAATACGTGTTCCATTCGCGAACATGCCGAGAACAAGATAATCCAGCGTCTGAACGAATTGAAGAAATTGCGTGCAACCAAGCCACAACTGCTGGTTGGCGTGATTGGCTGTATGGCTGAACGTCTGCAAGACCGTCTGTTCGAGAAAAAGGACTTGGTTGACATTGTTGCCGGTCCTGATTCCTATCGTTCTCTGCCAGAATTGATTGCAAAGGCAGAATTGAGCCGTCACGCAATTGATACGGAGTTGTCGCTCACCGAAACCTATTCGGGCATTTATCCTTATCGTTATGACGACAACAAGATTTCGGCGTTTGTGTCGATTATGCGCGGATGCAATAATTTCTGCTCGTATTGCATTGTGCCTTACACCCGTGGCCGTGAACGGAGCCGCGATGTGGATTCCATCATAGACGAAGTAAAGACGTTGTATAACGATGGTTATAAGGAAGTTACCTTGCTTGGACAAAATGTGAATTCCTATTCGTTCGAAAAAGACGGGGTGGTGGTTTCTTTTCCGCAACTGCTTGAACAAGTGGCGATAGCCGTACCGCAAATGAGAATCCGTTTCACCACATCGCATCCCAAGGATTTGTCAGATGATTTGCTGTATGTGATGGCAAAATACGACAATCTTGCCAAGTGGATTCATTTGCCCGTGCAGAGTGGTAGCAGCACCGTTTTGCAGCGAATGAACCGCCGTTACACTCGTGAGTGGTATTTGGACAGGGTTGCGGCAATTCGCCGTGTTTTGCCCGAAGCGTCAATCACAACCGACATTATGTGCGGTTTTTCCGACGAAACCGAAGAGGAGCAGGCTGAAACCATCTCGCTTATGCGTGAGGTTGAATACGACAGCGCGTTTATGTTTAAATACTCCGAACGTGAGGGTACGGTCGCTTCCAAGCGTATGCCCGACAATGTTCCCGACGATGTGAAAGTCCGTCGTCTGAACGAAATTATTGCAGTGCAGAATGAACTTTCACGAAAAAAGAATGCCGAAGATGTGGGCAAGACGTTTGAAGTCTTGGTTGACGGCGTTTCCAAAAAAGACGAATGCGAATGGCGAGGAAGAACTTCTCAAAACAAGACCGTCGTATTTCCTGCCGACAATGTGAAACTTGGTGATTTTGTGAACGTTACAATTGTTTCGTCAAGTTCGGCAACGCTACGGGGCGAGGTTGTGAAATAAAATTATTTTATAAAACATTTTACTATGAAAAAAGAAGAATTCTCATATGACAAAGCAATGGCCGATTTGGAAAAGATTGTTCAGAAAATAGAATCTGGCGATTGCAAAATTGACGAACTCACAGCCGAAATAAAAAAAGCAGCCGAGCTTATCTCATTATGCAAGAAGAAATTGCAGAATGTTGATGCCGAAGTGAATAAAATATTCGGAGAATTAGAAGATTAAGAATTGGTAGCTTCAGCACACTGCAATAATATTTATTGAACTTTATGAATTGCGCATTGCGCATTACACATTACGCATTGTTCTTACACCAACCCCGAGAATCCCATAAACGCCAAGGCCAAAAGTCCTGCCGAGATAAGCGAGATAGGGGTGCCTTGTAGTTTTCTGGGTGTTTCGGTTATTTCCAGTTGTTCGCGTATGCCGGCAAAAAGTACCAAAGCAAGTCCGAATGCCAGCGAGTTTGCCAAAGCGAATACGACAGCCAGTCCCAATGAATTAGCTTCTACAAAATTGAACTTGCTTGGTAAATCCAATGCCATAATCGACACACCGAGTACACAACAGTTCGTCGTGATAAGCGGTAAAAACACGCCAAGTGCTTCGTATAAGGAGTGGGACACTTTCTTTAGGACGATTTCAACCATTTGTACCAACGAGGCAATAATGAGAATGAAACTGATTGTCTGTAGATATTCCAGTTCAAACGGAATAAGAACATACTGATTCAAAATGTACGTCACCAACGTGGCAAGAACCATTACAAACATTACGGCTCCCGACATTCCAATTGCGGTGTTTACTTTCTTGGAAACGCCCAAAAACGGACAAATTCCCAAAAATTGGCTCAACACTATGTTGTTGACGACTACTGCGGAGATGATTATGAGAAGGTAAGTCATGGTAATTAAGAATTAAAAATTATGAATTATTAGTTATGTTTATGATTTATTGGGTTTTAGCTATTTTTAATTATTAATTTTTACTTTTTAATTAAACAAATTAAATAGGCGAGAACTAAAAACGCACCCGGAGGCAATATGAACACCAACATCATTTTGGGTTCTTGTATGCCAAAGATACCGAATAAGTTAAATCCAAATGCCGTACCTGCGCCAAGCAGTTCACGAACGAGGCCCAACAGCGTGAGTGCCAAACTGAATCCAAGTCCCATTCCAATGCCGTCAAATAACGAATCCACCAAGCCGTTTTTTGAAGCAAAAGCCTCGGCACGACCAAGAATGATGCAGTTTACCACAATCAACGGAATGTACAGACCTAATTGCTCGTACAAAAACGGTACGTAGGCTTCCATAAGAAGTTGGACAATGGTTACAAACGATGCGATTATGACGATAAATGCAGGAATTCTGACTTTATCGGGAATCACATTCTTCAATAGCGAGATAAAACAGTTTGAAAGCACCAAAACGAACATTGTCGCCAAGCCCATGCCCAAACCATTTGTGCCGGAGGTGGTTACGCCAAGGGTAGGACACATACCCAAAAGGAGAACGAAAATAGGGTTCTCTTTTATAATGCCACGTGTCAAATTTTTTATGTCAGCCATAATTCTTAATTTTTAATTCTTAATTATTATGTTTTGTGGCACCTGATTCTGCGTCAAGGCCTGATTCATCTTTCGTTACATAGCAAAATGCCCGATATGCCTTATTTATAGCGGCGCAAAACGCGCGGGAACTGATGGTTGCAGCCGTAAGTGCATCAATGTCGCCGCCGTCTTTTTTCACCCGTGCTTTTTGTGTTTTGCAGTCAAAACCAAGGAATTGCGAGCGGAATTTTTCCGTTGTCATTTTGTCGCCCAATCCTGGCGTTTCTTGGTGCGAAACCACCGAGGTGTTGTAAATTTTGCCGTCGGGAGTGAAACCGACCATAATCCGCACGTTTCCGCCAAATCCCGACGAAGTCGCCAAAACGGCGTAACCCACAACTACCGAGTCTTTTTTTGCTGTATAAACGACGGGGAAATTTACTTCGTCAATATAAATAATTGCTGGTATAGGTTGCTCCAACGGATTGTTGTTGAATTCGGGAACGACGGCTGAAATAGCCTCAATTTCCTTCTGTTGCTTGGCATTTGCTATCGGGTCCTTGGTGACTTGCTGCACAAATCCCAACGAAAGTCCTGCAACCAAGGTTATCACCAAAAGTGAGATAACCATATTTTTGAGTGAAGATTCTATTTTCTGTGCCATACCAACGAAGTTTTTTATGTCTATTTGATTACAAATATAAGATTTTTCTTGTATCGTTGAACCGAGACAGGGGTGGTTTTTTGATATTGATTTCCAATCAGTGTAAAATTTGTTTTCGTTTCAATAGGAACGAAATCATGTAAATTTTTCTATCTTTGTAAAAACGAATTTGTGAAAATTTTAATCTTTTTGCCTATGAAGCAGTAGAAATAGTAAGCACAATATATAATTGAAACGAATAAGTGCCTACGCTTTTTTTATGTGCATATAAGAACTAAGGTACTTCAACAATTTGTCTAAGGTTGTAATAATAGACGGCGATATTTAATTATTGATTAATGGTAAAAATGAAAAAAATATTAAGTATTACAATTGCGAATGTTTTATTAATGTTTTGTACACAGGCATTTGCGGGAGAAAAAGACGAACGTTTTGTAGTTGACGAAAATGGAAATTTACAGATTGTAGATAAAGATGCCTTAATTGGTGATGTTGTAATTCCATCAACGTGGGGAGATTACACGGTAACTACAATACAAGAATATGGGGCATTCTCGGAATGTAATAATATGACATCCGTGACATTTCCAAACACATTAACAAGTATAACAAACGTCATTTTTAGTAATTGTGCGAATTTGGAGCAGATATCGCTTCCTGAAAGTTTAATACAATTCGGAGGTTACGGCAACCCTGCATGTTGGGATGGTTGTCCTAAATTGACTACAATTTCTGTTGCCGAAGGTAACCCAAATTATGCTTCAGTAGATGGTGTTTTATATAACAGAGACATCTCCGCAATCATTCAGTGTCCAATGGGCAAAATTGGAAACATTACTTTCCCAAGTACACTAAAAACGGTTGCTTCTTTTTCTTTCTCGTTTAGTAAATTATCGGAAATAAATATACCAGAAGGTGTTACAACGATAGAAGCAGATGCTTTTTATGGTTGCTCGGAAAATACAACAATACGAATTCCAAAATCAGCAAGTAATCTGTCGACGGAAAACGGTGGGTTTTTAAATAACTGTTCTGCGAAACTTGTATTTGCCGAGGGCAATGAAAATTTGATTGACGGCGTGTTTTATTCTTCCGATGAAAATGGAAATCCTACCTTACTTGTATGGTGTTCTCCAGAGAAAGAAAGTGCTTTAGTTATGCCAAATACTGTGACTACAATAGGAGAGCAGGCGTTTAGAGGTTGTTCAAAAATTACTTCGGTTACTCTTTCTGACAATTTGGTCTTTTCTGCAAATGTAGTAGAGGGATTGGAAAATTTAGAAAGTGTTATAGTTTCTGATAATTGTCAGAATTATAAAGTTATAGATAATGTTCTATATAGATACAATAAAAAGAAAAATACAATTGCTGGACCAATATGGATTTCACCAACAATTGAAACATACGTAGTTCCAGAAGGAATATCGTCAATCACACTTTTAAATTTTCGGAAATGTTTTGACTTAAAAGAGATAATACTGCACGAGAATGTTACTAAATGGTCAGGGAGTGATTTGCAAAGCATCGAAAAAATAACGGTGGCGGAAGAAAATGCCACATTTAGTAGCGAGGATGGAGTTTTGTTCAACAAAGAAAAAACAGCAATTATTTATTATCCATCTGCAAAATCAAATACTGAATACACTATCTCAAATAAAATTGATAGTATAGGCAATTATGCATTTTTGCAATGCAGTTCGCTAAAAACACTTTTTGTTTTAGCAACAAATCCACCCCAAATATCCGAAAATTCTTTTGATAATTATAAATTTACTGTAGTTGTTCCTAACGAAAGTCTTGCGTTGTACAAAAGCGATCCAATCTGGAGCAAATTTAATTTAAAAAGTGATAAAGAAACAGCTATTACAAGCGTTTCCAACGCCACGGCTGTTACAATCGTAAACGGTCAAGTCCTCGTAAATGGCGAAGCACCAGCATTTGTGGTAACCGTTTCAGGTCAGAAAATCGCAAATGCAAACCTCAAGGCAGGGGTGTATTTTGTGGTGATAGATGGCGAAACGGTGAAGGTTGTTGTTCGGTCATGAGGTCTCTCACTTCGCTCCGCTTCGTTCGAGATGACGGGGCTTAGGGTGATAAAAGGAACGAAAAGGGAAAAATGCAGAGCATTTTTCCCTTTTCGTTTTTCATCTTCCCAATGGCGTCGTCATGCCGAACGTAGTGAGGCATCTGTCCACACAATCAATGGTTAGTACATTTAAAGCAAGGTGTCTGTTTGTTTGATGCACAATGCTCTATTAAGGGATTCTCGTGAGGGGGGCTTTATTTTGTGCTTAACTAAGCCCAGACATTTTTATACTGAAAAAATTCGCAAAATGTCGAATTATTTCAAAAAACGTTTATATTTGCATAAATAAAAAGTCGAAAATGATAGTTGTATTCACGCAAGATTACTTGTCGGAATTGTATGAAAAGGGAAGTACGTCAGACAAAAAACATAGATTTCAACCGAATGTGGTTCGAGGATATCAAAAGGGAATAAATTATTTGAAGGTTGTAAATAAAATAGAGGACTTGTTTCCCATAAAGTCTTTGAATTATGAGGTTTTAACAGGTGATAAAAAAGGAATTTCGTCAATTCGTGCAAATGATAAATATAGAATTGAATTTATTGTGGATAAGGAAAACGAAATGATAACTGTGTGTAACATATTAGAACTTTCAAACCATTATAAATAAAGGACTATGATAACTTACAAAAATATAGAACCAACAAAAATTGCCAATAATCTATCGTCGTCGTTTGCAATTCATCCCGGAGAATTGATTAAAGATGAGATAGACAGTCGGAATATTACCCAAAAAAAATTGGCTGAAAAAATGAACGTGTCATATACCGTTTTGAATGAAGTTCTAAACGGAAAACGTCCTGTTAATACCGAATATGCCATTCTATTGCAGGAAGTTTTGGGGATAGATGCCAATATTTGGCTCCGTCTTCAAATAGAATATAATCTGCAAGTCGCAAAGCAAGACGAGAAACTGATAAAGAAATTAAATCGCATTCGGGATTGTGCAGCTGTATTGCTATAATTAGAAGGAATCCCTTTGGATGAAAAACTCTATTTTTTCGCGCCGTAACGATGTGGTTTGATTTTATTGATAAGAGGGACAATGGCATTCATAATCAATATGGCAAACGACATTCCCTCTGGATATGCTCCAAATCTTCGGATAATGATTGTCAAAACTCCGATACCAATACCGAAAATGATTTTGCCCAAACTTGTCATTGGCGATGTTGAATAGTCTGTCGCCATGAAAATTGCGCCGAGCATTGCACCTCCCGAACAGATATGCAACAACGGGCTGGCATTGATTTCTGGATGAACGGCATGCATAATTCCTGCCAAAATGAACATTGAACCTAACACGCTCACAGGAATGTGCCATGTAATTGTTCTGGTACATAATAAATAGATTCCTCCAATCACAAGTGCCATAACGGAGATTTCCCCCAAACTACCGCCGATGTTACCGAAAACCATATCTTGTACTGTTGGTAAGTCAATGTCGGTGAGCATTTTACCGCTTTTAATGCTTTCTTTTATCAAACCGAGTGGCGTGGCGCCAGTCGTGCCGTCAACCGAATAATCCTGCACTTTTGTCCACGTTGTCATGTCGGCAGGGAACGAAACCAACAAGAATACACGACCAACCAGGGCTGGGTTGAAAATGTTGCATCCCAAACCGCCAAACGACATTTTTGCAATGCCGATAGCGACCAAACTACCAATAATAACCATCCATATCGGCAAGGTGTTTGGCAAGTTGAAGGAGAGAAGCACGCCCGTAATGATTGCCGAACAGTCTTTTATGGAATAGTCCTCGTTTTTGAACAACCATTTGTTTATGGCAAATTCAAAGAATACGCAGGAAATAACAGCCGTGAGCATTGAAATCAAGGCAGAAATGCCAAATACCACGATTGAAAATATACAAGCGGGAAGAAGGGCAATCAGTACGTTGCACATCAATTTTCGTGTGTTCGTATCTGATTGATAATGAGGAGATGGAGAAACTGTTAACATATCTCTAAATCTTTAAAGTTATTTCTTTTCTTGTTGTTGTGCTTTTGCAGCCTCTTCTTTTTTAATCATTTGCATAACGTTAGCCTTTCCTAATCGAATATAGTCGAGCAACGGTTTGTGTGCAGGGCAGGAGAACGAACAAGAGCCACATTCAAAACAGTCGCGGATGTTATGCTCGTTCAATTCTGCAATCATATTCTTTTTTGACAAGGCATACAATAAATATGGTTCCAATCCCATTGGACAGCCGTCAACGCAACGACCACAACGGATGCAGTTGCTTTCTTTCTTGCGATGGGCTTCTGCCTCGGTCATGCACAAAACGCCTGAAGAGCCTTTCATTATTGGAACTTCAAGGTTTTGGATTGCTTTTCCCATCATAGGACCGCCAGAAATGATTTTTGCCGTATTTTCGGGCATACCGCCAACAGCTGCAAGCACATTTGCAGTGCTTGTTCCCATACGCACCAATAAATTCGACGGATTTGGCAGGGCAGTACCCGTAACCGTTACAACACGTTCAAACAACGGTTTGTTTTTCTCAACAGCCTCATATACGGCAAATGTCGTCGCCACGTTGCTCACAACGCAGCCGATAGAGCCAGGGAGTTGTCCCGATGGAACTTCGCGCCCCGTCAGTGCCTGAATAAGGTGTTTCTCACTTCCTTGTGGATATTTCACCTTGAGGGGAACGACCTTTATTCCGTTGAATTTGGCGGCAACTTCGGTCATTTTTTGTATTGCGTCGGGTTTGTTGACTTCTATACCGATTTTTGCGGTAGGAACATTCAGAACTTTTTTCAATAATTCAACGCCAATGCAGATTTCCTCGGATTTTTCGAGCATCAGTGCATGGTCGGCAGTCAAATACGGCTCACATTCGGCACCGTTTATCAAAAGCGAATCAATCACAACACCTGGAGGAGGTGATAGTTTCACACCAAGAGGAAATGTGGCGCCGCCCATTCCCACAATACCTGCCTCGATAATTTTTGCCTTAATCTCGTCGGCAGTGAAATCCATATTGTTCACAACCGTATCGGTACGGTCAATCGTATCTTCCCACGTGTCGGTTCCGTCGCTTTTTATCACAATCATCTGTTGCTTGAAACCAGCAACGTTGGGGAAGTTGTCGATTTTCTCAACTGTTCCCGAAACCGAAGAAAAAATATTGGCAGAAACAAAACCGCTGCTTTCACCGATTTTGGTACCGACTTTCACTGTGTCGCCAACAGCAACGACGGGATTCGCCGGCTTGCCGATATGTTGTGCCATAGGTATCGTGACAACCTCTGGGAGAGGGGCAAGTTCAATCTTTTTACCTTTTGATAATTTGTTTTCTTTCGGGTGTACACCACCGATATGGAAGGTTTTCATACGCAAAAAGATTTAATTTGTTGGTTCTTCTTCTTTCTTCTTACGAGGAGGAAAGTTTGTTTCTATAATTGCACCTGTAGGACATTCTTCGACGCATTTCCTACACAGTTTGCATTTTTCAGGGTCGATGTATGCCAAGAAATCGGTTACGGTAATTGCCTCGTTCGCACATACTTTCGCACATTTCCCACAACCTATGCAGGCGGCGGTACATGCTTTTCGGGCAACGGCACCTTTGTCCTTGTTGGAACAACCGACATAGATTTTCATATCTTTCTTGTTCGTCTTGCGTAACTCGATGATGTGTCGCGGACAAGCCGTTGCACATTGACCGCAGGCCGTACAGATTTTTGTATCAAATTCCGGCAGTTTCGTTTCAGGATTGATTTTTATTCCACCAAACTGACACGCTCTTTCGCAGTCGCCCAAACCGATACAGCCAAATGAACAAGCCGTGTCGCCCGAAATTTGGCTTGCGGCGAACGCACACGACGAAATTCCTTCAAAGTTGATTGTCTTTGGCCGTTTGTCGCACGAACCTTTACATTTGATTACGGCAACACGTATTTCGGCACTTTCAACGGATTTACCCAGAAAAACACCGATTTTATTCATCGTGTCGGCTCCGCCCGCGGTACAATTCAGTCCTTCAAGCGAAGGCGAGTCAACAAGTTGCTGGGCGAATTTCTTACAACCAGGGAATCCGCAGCCACCGCAGTTTGCGCCGGGCAACATGGATTCAACTTCACCATAAAGGGGATTTTCATCCGTCTTAAATTTCTTTGCGACGAAATACAATGCAAGTCCGGCGATTATGCCGATTATGCAAAGAAGTAATATGGAATGTACTATCGTCATAGTTTTATTGTATTAGCGAGAACGAGAATTTCCGTTCTAACAAGTTATTCTTTTTATATAAAACCACATAGTAGCAAACAACAAGCGTAAGCGAAATTACAGTGGCTATTAGTTCGTTAGAAAATTTTAGACCGATGAATAGGGTAGCAATAAGAATAAAAAGCGGTATTATGTATGCCAATAATACCGCTTGAGTGCCTAATGACGAATCCATTGTTACGTGGATTTCATCGCCTATTTGAATGTTCTTGAAATCTTTGTTTTGTACGTGGACGACCTTTTCGGATATTTCGGTAAAACCACATATGTTTTTTGCATGACAATCGCCGCACGCCGATTCGGTAGCAATCGCTACCGTAATCATATCGTCCGTAATAGACTGGACGACACCTTTGTGGGCAATTGAGCAACTCATGATTTCATCTTATCTAAATATTGTTCTGTTTCTGTCAGGACCAATTGAAACGATTTTTACAGGAACACCAGTCTCTTTTTCTATAAATTCGATGTAATCCTTGATTTCTTTTGGCAAGTCTGCAAAGTTTGTCGTCGTCAATTCTTGCTTCCAACCTTTGAATTCAGTATAGATTGGCTCTGCATTTTCCAAATCGTTAGGCAAGTAATTGATTGTTTGACCTTTATATTTGTATGCCGTACAAACTTTAATGGTATCGAAATCGTTCATCACGTCGATTTTCATCATGAACAATTGCGTAACGCCATTCAACATGATAGCATATTTCAACGCAACCAAGTCCAACCAACCACAACGACGGGCACGACCTGTCGTAGCACCAAATTCGCCACCATTTTGACGAAGCGTTTCGCCAGTTTCGTCAAACAATTCGGTAGGGAACGGTCCGCTGCCGACACGTGTACAATATGCCTTGAAAATTCCAAACACTTCGCCTATCTTGCTTGGTGCAAGTCCAAGTCCCGTGCAGGCTCCAGCGGTTATCGTGTTCGATGAAGTTACGAAAGGATATGAGCCGAATTCTATATCCAACAATGTTCCTTGAGCCCCTTCGCACAAGATTGTCTTGCCTGAATTCAACGCATCGTTTACATAAAATTCTGTGTCAACAATCTGCAATGACTGAATGAGTTTTATGCCTTCGAACCAGTCTTTTTCGTATGCATCAATGTCGAATGTGTATTCGTAATTTTTAAGAATATTCAAATGCGTTTGTTTGCATTGATTGTATTTTTCCTCGAAATTGTTGAGCAAGTCGCCAACGCGCAAGCCAGTTCGTGCAATTTTGTCGGTGTATGTAGGACCGATACCTTTTTTCGTCGAACCGATTTTGTTTGCGCCTTTTGAGTTTTCGTATGCCTCGTCCAATGCCTTGTGTGACGGAAGAATAATGTGGGCGCGGGTAGAGATAATCAACGTTTTCTTTACGTCAATGCCTTGTGCCGCAAGTTTGTCAACTTCTTCCTTGAAGATGAACGGGTCAATTACCACGCCGTTTCCAATAATATTGATTGCATTTGGACGGAATACGCCCGACGGAATCGTGTGGAGCACGTGTTTTACATTATTGAAAACCAAAGTGTGACCAGCATTCGGACCACCTTGAAAACGTGCGATAATGTCATATTTCGGTGTTAAAACATCTACTATTTTTCCTTTCCCTTCGTCGCCCCATTGCAAACCCAACAACACATCGGCCGACGTACCATTACTTTTTGTGTTCATTTTTTATTGTTATAAAATATTATTTCTAAATCCTTGTAAATATACGCAAAAAAAGCATTCAAACTACGAAGAATTGTGAATGTTGATAAATTTTTTGCTCAATTTGTAATTTATTGATTATCAGTATATGTTTGCCAGTTCTTTTGCCCAACTCGCTCAACTTTTTCAACACTTTTGAGTTTTTGAAGGCTTACCATAATCAAATTTAGCTGTTGGCTGTCGTGGATATAGAGGTCGAAGTATGCCGTGAACTCGTGTTCCACGGTTTCAATATGTACGGTCCGTATATTCACGTTCAGCTGTTTTGCTATCACTTCGGTGATTTCATTCAATATTCCGATTCGGTCTTTTCCTTTTAGCTGGATTGACGACAGGAACACTTGTTCTTGACGGCTAATCCACTTGATTTTCTGGGCTGGTTCTTTTAGTTGCCGTTCTATTGCCAACGGACAGCTTTGCTTGTGGATTTCGAATCCGTTTTCCGTCTTGAAGCCAATTACTTCGTCGCCCGGAATAGGGTGGCAGCAGTCGGCAATGGAATAGTTGGTCGAATGTCTGATGATTTTTACATTCGGCGATTCTTCTTCTGGCTCTTCGTCTTCTTTGTTTGGCTTGAAACTCCAGAAGAGTATTTTTTTGCTTTTTCGTTTTTGGGTGGCGTATTCTAATATTTTGTCTTTGTTGATTTCGTCGGCACCCAATTTTTCAAATAATTCTGTTTTGTCAACAACACCGTAGCCTTGTATCAATTTTTCCAAAATTGTCTGGCTGACAGGTATATCTTTTTCTTCGAGTGTTTCGGCAAGAATTTGCTGACCGCGCATAATGTTGCGTTTTTTCTCGTATTTGAACGCCTGCTGCAATGCGTTGTTCGCTTTTACCGTCGAGATGATTTTGAACCACTCTTTCTGCGGTTTCTGCGATTCCGAGGTGAGTATTTCTACTTGGTCACCGCTTTGCAGTTTGTAGTCGAGGGCAACGATTTTCTGTTTGTTGATTCGTGCTCCAATGGCATGGTGCCCGATTTCCGAATGTATGTCGTATGCGAAATCGAGGGCCGTTGCTCCGATTGGAAAACGATGCATGTCGCCTTTTGGCGTGAATGCGAACAAATCGGTGGAGTATAGGTTCATTTTGAACTCGTCGAGGAATTTAAGCGCATCCTCGTCGGGATTTGTCAGCGAAGCCTGAACACGTTTCATCCACACTTCGAGCTGGCTTTGTTCAAATCCATCGATGTTTTTGTATTTCCAGTGGGCGGCAAAGCCGTTTTCTGCGATTTCATCCATTCGTTGGGTGCGTATCTGGACTTCCACCCATGTTCCGTCAGGGCCCATCACGGTTGTGTGCAGGGCTTCGTACCCGTTGTCCTTCGGCGTCGAAATCCAGTCGCGTAATCGTTCGGGGTTTGGTGTGTATTTGTCTGTAATATAGGAATATACACGCCAGCACATGGCTTTTTCCTCTTCGAGGGGAACGTCCTGTAAAATAATTCTAACAGCAAACACGTCATACACATTGTCGAACGAAACGTGTTTTTTCTGCATTTTTGCCCAAATGGAAGATATTGATTTTGAACGACTTGTGATTGTGTAGTTGATATTGTGCTGTTCCAATGTCATCATAATTGGAATGCAAAACCGATTCAGATAGTGGATACGTTTTTTCTCACTTCCTTTCAGTTGGTGTAGAATATCATAGTAAACGGTTGGATTCAAGTACTTTAGACATAAATCTTCCATTTCCATCTTGATTCTGTAGAATCCCATTCTGTGGGCGAGCGGAACGAACAGTGTGCTTGTTTCCTCGGCTATCCGTTTTTGTTTTTCGGGAGGCATGGAATCAAGCGTTCTCATATTGTGGAGTCGGTCGGCCAATTTGATGATGATTACTCTGACATCTTCCGACAGCGTGAACACGATTTTTTTGAAGTTTTCCGCCTGTCCTTCCTTGTTTTTCAACACACCGCGGATTTTTGTCAGTCCGTCAACGATTTGTGCGATTTTCGGACCGAACATTGATTCTATGTCGTCGAGGGTTATGTCGGTGTCTTCAACCACATCGTGAAGCAGGGCAGAAATCACTGATTTTGAGCCAAGTCCGATTTCATCAGCCACAATTCGTGCCACTGCAATTGGGTGCAGAATATATGGCTCGCCGGAACGACGGCGGGTACCGTAGTGCGCCTCGTTTGCCACGTTGAACGCTTTCCGCACCAAGGCTGCGGTCTCTTCTGTCTTGCGACATTTCGGCGCTCCGTTGATTAACTCCTCGAATTGTTTATTTATATTGTCCTTTTCTTCCTGCGAAAATTCAGCCATTGTCTAAAATTTACAATCCTTACAAATGTACGTTTTTATTTGGAAAATCACGAAGATTGTCGGTTTTTGTATTAACCAGTTATTAAAAATTTTTTCTGATTGTTTACAATGAAAAAGTTGTCTAAATAATAATGTATGGTTTTGGAATGTTTAATTTTAACTACATTTGCCACCAAATTGTTTGGACGGTGACATATATCTGCCATATTGGCTTTTTTCTCCGCTTGGCAAACAATTTGACAATAACTATAAGAAAATAATAAGAATATGGATATGGATAATAAAGAAAAGGAAGAACTTGATAATCAAGAATCTACAGATACTGTGGAAAATGATGAAGGGTTGACTGAAGAACAAAAACAATCCGAAACCGACGAGAATCCTGAAACGGAATCATCGGAACAGGACGAATTGTCAGTTTTGAAAAACGAACTTGAGGAACTCAAGGATAAACATTTGCGTTTGCAGGCGGAATTCGACAATTACCGTCGTCGTACGTTGAAGGAAAAGGCTGAACTGATTTCGTCGGCAGGCGAGAAGGTGTTGAAAGATTTGTTGCCTGTGATTGACGATTTGGACCGTGCCATGGAATCAACGGCTACCGCCCAGGATATTGATGCTGTCCGCGAAGGGTTGGATTTGATTGTGAACAAGTTTCAGAATTTTTTGAAAACCAATGGCGTGAGCGAAATCGAGGCAAAGGAACAGGATTTCGATGCCGACAAACACGAAGCGGTTACGAAATTCCCTGCGCCAAGCGAGGACTTGAAGGGGAAGGTGATTGATGTCGTGCAAAAGGGCTACACGTTGAACGGCAAGGTTATGCGTTTTGCAAAAGTTGTTGTTGGTGAATAATTTGAAAGGCAATGGCAGAAAAAAGAGATTACTACGAAGTTTTAGGCGTATCGAAAAATGCGACCAAAGATGAGCTGAAAAAAGCGTACCGCAAGTTGGCTATCCAATATCATCCCGATAGACAGCAAGGGAAAACCGATGCCGAAAAGAAAGAGGCTGAAGAAAAATTCAAGGAGGCTGCCGAGGCATACGATGTGTTGAGCGATGACACTAAACGTCAGCGCTACGACCAGTTCGGTCATGCGGGAGTTGGCGGCGCAAGTGGTGGCGGATTTTCCGATGTGAATGATATTTTCTCCCATTTTGGCGATATTTTCGGCGACTTTTTTGGTGGCGGAAGTTTCGGCGGCGGTTTTGGAGGCTTTGGCGGTGGACGTGGCAATGCGGTTCGAAAGGGTTCGAATTTGCGTGTCCGTGTGAAACTGAATCTTTCTGAAGTTGTAAACGGCGTTGAGAAAAAAATAAAAATCAAAAAGAAAGTAACGTGTACCGCCTGTGGTGGCTCGGGTGCTGCTTCGGCTAACGATGTGCAGACGTGTCCGGATTGCAAGGGCTCTGGATATGTGGTGCGTGTCGTAAATGGAATTTTTGGTAGAATGCAGCAACAGTCTCCATGTCCACGCTGCGGCGGTGAAGGGAAAATCATCACACATAAATGTCCGCATTGTAATGGTGAAGGTGTAGTTGATGCAGAAGAAACTGTGTCTGTGAAAATTCCTGCCGGTGTTGCCGATGGTATGCAGTTGAACGTGCAGGGAAAAGGTAACGCGCCTCGTCATGGTGGCATCAACGGCGATTTGCTTGTGTTGATTTCCGAAGAGGATCATCCTGATTTTGAACGCGATGGAAGCGATTTGATTTACGATTTGAACATCAGTTTCCCCGATGCAGTGTTAGGTGCCACTGTTGAAATTCCAACGGTGGAAGGCGCTGTGAAAATTAAAATAGAAGAAGGTACGCAGTCGGGAAAAATCCTTCGCTTGCGGGGCAAGGGCGTTCCCGATGTGAACGGCTATGGACGGGGCGATTTGCTTGTGAACGTTCAAGTTTTTGTGCCTAAGGATATTACGAAAGATGAACGAAAAGTTTTGGAAAAACTTCAGGAATCACCGTCGTTCAAACCAAAGAACAAAAGCGGTTTTTTCGATAGAATGAAAGATTTCTTTTAATGGTTTCCATACGGATGCACGTTTTGCCGTGCATCTTTTCACGTTCTTAATCTAAACTTTGCCATTCGTTGCTTGCGGAATGCTAATCTTTTGTATTTTTGTAAAAAATAGTTGAATTATGATACAATCAATGACTGGCTTCGGCAGGGCGCTTGCCAAGTTACCCGAAAAGAATGTTGTGGTAGAGGTTAAGTCGCTCAATAGTAAACAGTTAGATTTGAATTCCCGTGTCGTGTCAATCTATCGCGACAGGGATTTGGAAATCCGAAATTATATTTCATCTCAGTTGGTTCGCGGAAAAATCGATGTGCTTGTGTATGTCGAGGCAAAGGAAGGTGCAGCCGAACGGACTTTGCAGGAGTCGCTTGTGAAAAATTATTATGAAAAAATCAGCAAATTGGCGGCTGAACTTCATGCAGATAATTTCTCTCCAATGGATGCCGTTATGCGTCTTCCAGAAATCTGGTCAACTGATAATCAGCAACTTGCTGATGAAGAAGAATGGAAAACGGTGATGGCTGCTGTGGTGGAGGCAACAAATCGAATCACAACCTACCGCGTTCAGGAAGGCGAAGCATTGGATAAAGATTTGCGTGCCAATATACAAACTATAATGGATTTGCTTGCAAGCATCGAAACATACGAAAAAGCCCGTGTGCCGAACATTCGCAAGCGTATCGAACAATCGTTGAATGAATTTATTGAGTCGGAAAAAATCGACAAAAATCGTTTGGAACAGGAAATGATTTTCTATTTGGAAAAACTCGACATCAACGAGGAAAAAGTTCGTCTGGCGCAACATTGTAAATATTTTATCGACACGATGGATTCCGAAGAATTCGCTGGTAAGAAATTGAATTTCATAGCTCAGGAAATGGGACGTGAAATCAATACCATGGGCTCGAAATCAAACGATGCCGATATGCAGCGCATAGTCGTCCAGATGAAGGACAATCTTGAAAAAATCAAAGAACAGGTTCTAAACGTATTGTAGTATGCAGGAACGTAAGATGATAATATTGTCGGCGCCGTCGGGGTCGGGAAAATCAACAATAATCCGTTATCTGCTGCAAAAGGGTTTCCCGCTCGAATTTTCCATTTCGGCGACAACGCGTCCGCCACGTGGCACGGAGCAAAACGGGGTGGAATATTATTTCTATTCGGTTGAGGAGTTCAAGCAAAAAATACAAAACGGAGAATTTGTTGAATACGAGGAAGTGTATGAAAATCGATTCTACGGCACGTTGAAGGCTGAATGTGAGCGGATTTGGAGTAAAGGCAATGTGATAGTGTTCGATGTGGATGTGGCTGGCGGTCTTCGGCTGAAATCGCTTTTCGGCGAGAGGGCATTGTCGCTTTTTATTCGTGTGTCGTCTATTGAGGAACTCCGTAAACGCTTGGTGGGACGGAATACGGAATCTGCCGAAGAAATCGAGAAACGTATTGATAAAGCAGCCTACGAAATGCAATTCGCCGATAAATTCGATGCAATTATCACAAACGATGAATTGGCAAAAGCGTGCGAGGAAGCTGAAGGTTTATTGACAGAATTTTTGAAATAAAAGAACATTTTTTATCTTTGTGAATCTAAAATTAACGTATATGAAAAAATTACTATTAATTCCATTAACAATGTTGCTTGCATGCGGCGCTGCATTTTCGCAAGGAACAGTAAAGAACAGAGCGATTAAAAACAATTCTTATTTGAATCTTTCGTACATCCGTCCGATTATGGATTACGGAAAGATTGAAGGAAACGAATCGCCAAATAATATGTTGAAATACTACAAAAAGAAAGCTGGTGACGAATTGACTCATTACAGTGCAGGTTTGAATGTCGGTGCTAATTTCTACATTCACCCGGTTAGCTGGATTATTGAAGGTTTCAAACCAGGTTTGTGTGTGGATTTCATCGATCTTGGTGTTGACTACTATCGTTTCAATGATGGTGTACAAAACCAAAATGGTGGTGTTGATACATCAAAATACAGTGATTTGACTGCATCGTATTCGTTGAATCTTGGTGTTATTGCCACAGTTAATCCATTTAAAAACTTCTATATTGACTTGACAGCTAAGATGTGTCCAACATTCGCAGTGAATTATTTCAAGATTCCAGCCTACAAAGCTCCTTCGGCAATCGCAAGCTGGGATGTGTACGAATATAGAATGCCAGGCGACCAATATGGTGGCTACGATGTGTCAGGTAGTATTTATACTCGCCCTGATCAAGAGGCTGAAGATACTGGTATCGGACTTGGTTTGGATTATTCATTCGGATTCAATATCCGCTATTCAAAAATTTCAATCGGTTGCGAATGGTTTTTCGGAAATATCCGCTATTCGTACGATACATGGAACGAACAAAAAGTTAATAACCAACGTTTGAAAGCTAAAATCGGATTATCTTTTGATTAATTGGTATGGTATTTGCTTTTTGAATGAGTGTTATTAAAATTTTAAGATTATGAAAAAGGTATTTGTATTATTATCGGCTGCAGTATTTGCCCTCAGCGCTTGCAATATGGGCGAAGATGGAAATGCATATTTAAGTATCGATTACAGCGACGAAGTTGGTGAACCAAATTTTGTGCGTGTTTCGTATGATGTTGAATTCGATGATGGTCGTGTTCAAACTGTTGATCTTAAAAATTCTTGGGACTGGGGTGTATATTATCTGATTGACAGAGGATACTACAACGTGTACTGGGAACTTGAATACCGAAACGATAGAAACAAAGTTGTTCGTGTTGGTAATGAGGCCGAAATCGAAATTTGGATTGACCGTGGTCGTTCAAAACATCGTGATGGTTTGGATGTGTATTTCGATTTGCGCTTGTTTGATGAAAACTACGTGAAATTCACCCACGAAAAAGTTCGTGAACCTCGTGAAAAATCGTTCAATGTTTCTGGCGACAACGAAAAAGTTGCCTTATACAGCAACGAAGAAAAGAAAGGCGACTATACTATGAAATACACTGTATATAAAGTGTTTGAGGAAGTTGTTGAAGAATAAAAATCATTCAATATAGGTCACGAAAAAAGAGTCAATGAAAATTGACTCTTTTTTTGTATATAGAAGTTTGTGTTATGCTATGTTTGTGAATACAGCCTGAACGTCGTCGTCTTCCTCAAGTCTGTCAATCAATTTGTCGATGTCGGTCATTTGTTCTTCGGTGAACTCCTGTACATCGTTAGGAATACGTTGCAATTCTGCTTTTACAAGTTCTAAATTGTTGTCTTCCACAGCTTTTGCCATATTACCGAAATCTTTGTAGTCGGCGTAAATAATCACGATTCCTTCTTCATCGTCGGCTTCGATTGATTCACAGCCCGCATCGATAAGATTGAGTTCCAGTTCCTCTAAATCAAGGTTTTCTGTTTTCTTGATTTGGAACACAGCCTTGCGTGAAAACATATATTCAAATGAACCAGTTGGCACCAATGCACCGCCCAATTTGTTGAAGTATGATTTGACGTTAGCTACGGTTCTTGTTGTGTTGTCGGTGGCACATTCCACTACAATCAGCACTCCGTGAGGGCCTTTTCCTTCATATAAAACTTCGGTATAGTTTTCAACATCTTTGCTCGACGCACGTTTGATAGCCGCATCAATGTTCGCTTTCGGCATATTCTGCGCTTTGGCGGTCATAATAGCGGTACGAAGTTTCGGGTTCATCGACGGATCTGGTCCGCCTTCTTTGGCTGCTATAGTGATACTTTTTGCCAATCGAGGGAACACACGCGACATTGTTCCCCAACGCTTTTCTTTTGCTGCTCGTCTGTATTCAAAAGCTCTTCCCATACTAAAAGTTTTTATAGATTATCATCATCTTCTTCTTCGTCATCCTCATCCTCGTCGGCGATGTTTTCCAAATCATCATCATCGTCGTCATCTTCAGAGTCATTTTGTTTTGTGTCATCGTCTTCCTCTTCATCCTCATCTTCGTCTTCGTCCATCTTGAGTTCGGCGGGTTTGTCCATAGAATCAAGACCAAGAT
>JAFZOY010000021.1 GCA_017552705.1 Bacteroidales bacterium | reverse complement strand
TGGAAATACTCCAATTTTTGTTATCTGTATAATCTGAAGTTATCTGTAAAGTAATATTATTTGGGGAAGAATACATGTTATACGATAAATCACTCTCACACACGCATTTACAATTCCAAGGTATTCTTTTGTTACCTTCCCGTACATTCATATCCATAACCTCAAACGTAATATTTTTTCCTTTTGTATTTTCAAAACGAACGACATCGCCTTTTTCATAAGGGGTATATTCTTTATATTTTTCAGGAAATGACTCACAGCGCTCAGAACACGCATAAAATAAAATCATGCTTATAATTAAGAAGAGTAGTTTCATATTTTTTACTGCATCAATCATACTGTCATCAGACTAAGGTTTGCCCAAATATACAAAAATTTATAAGAGGTGGTGTGTTTCTTTTCTAAAACAAAAAAGCCCAACTTTCGTTGAGCTTCCTTGCGGTGTGGACGGGACTCGAACCCGCGACCCTCGGCGTGACAGGCCGATATTCTAACCAGCTGAACTACCACACCAGTAGTTGTCTTTTGACGAGTGCAAATATACATATTCTTTCGTTCCTACAAACGCTTTAAGAAATATTTTTTGAAAAAAAATACTCGCAAGTGTATGTGGCTGAATATGAATTATTTCACTTTGATTACAAATTGTTTTTTATCAATCTCAGCATCTTCCCACGGGCGTTTATACACAAATGTAAGCGTGTCGCAACCTTTGGATTTCCCTTTGAACTGCCATTTCATCGTTCCTGCGCCTCCAATAAATTGAGTGTTGTAGTTGTATTCCACATTTACGGAATCCACATGTTTCACATCTTCCTGATTAATCCACATCCACGAATAGCCTGTTCCTGCGGTATATTGCAACTCAATTGTAACGGTTTCGTTTTCTGAGATTTTATAATCGGGTTTGCCTGATTTTGCACACGAAAGAAATACAATACACATAATGCACAATATATTGAAGAATAACTGTTTGATTTTCATGTTTATAGTCGTTTAGGTTTACATTCGTTCAACAATTTTCTTTCCATTGTAATGAATAGTTTTGCATCGTTCAACACCGCCTTCTTTGTGTGAATCAAAAACTCCGTTGGCGATTCCTGTGTCAACAATTCTCACAATGAAAACACGCTCCTGCAACATACCAGGGAATGAGCCTTTTCTGTCTTCAATGGTAAACGTTTGGTCCGATTCATCCCATTCAAATTCAATGGTTGCATAGATGCCTTTTTCGTAGTTGTAACCATCATTTTCGTCTTCATACAGCGTAAATTCGCCGTCGTTGCCTGTGTACACACGGATTTCAAGTATGCTGTCGGCGTATTCTGTCGCATATTGTTTGTCGAATGCCAGTGGAAGAATGGATCCTGCCCGTACAAACAACGGCATGGTTTCGATTTCGGCGTTTACACCAATGGTTTGTCCACCCTCATATTTTTTGCCTGTCCAGAAGTCGTACCACGAAGTTCCAGCTGGTAAATACACATCACGTGTGGTTCTTGTTTCACCCAATATGATTGGTCTTGCATCTTCGGCAAGCATCGACGGTGTTTTCCAGCAGAGGATGGAGCGGGCAGCGCCCGATGATGAGTTTGCGGTTTCAAACAAGAAATTGTAAGCCTTTCCCGCTTCCAATGTGATTGGTTCGAAATATTTTTCTGTGCCGCCTTCGTTCATTTTGATTTCCTTGCCGTCAATCAACATACGTTTTTGGTCGAAGTTCTTTATGTGGAACCGATACACGCCCGTTTCGGGAACGGTGATTTTTCCTTCAAAACGAATGGAGAACATGGTGTCGGTTACGTAGTCGGGACGTTCGCAATACCAGAACAAATCGATTTTTTCAAGCGTTGTGTCGAGAGTTTTGTTTTTGTATTGGTTGTCTTTATAGAACGTTGCGTGTAGTCCAGGCTTGCCGTCTTTTGTGGTGAATACCGATGCGGGAACTTCCACACTCCGTTGGGGAGCTTTGTATTTCTGGTATTCCGTAACAGGAGCCACAAGGAACGATTCTCCGAACATGTATTCGTCTTGGATATTATACGCCTTTTTGTCTTTGAAATCCATTGCCAACGGACGCATAATGGTGTAATCGTCGTTGTAGATTTCCCATGCGTTGGAATAGATGTACGGAATCAAACGATAACGAAGTTGGTCGAATTTGACCAAAGTCGGTGTGAATTCGCCAAATTCCCAAATCTCACGAGGCGTTTCGGAGCCGTGGGAGCGGAAAATAGGGCAGAACGAGCAGAATTGGAACATACGGGTGTATAATTCCTGATATGCAGGGTCTTTGATGTCGTTGCTGAACACACCTTCGTAGGAACTCAGCACGAATGCGCCCACGTCGAACGTCCAATATGGCACACCGGCAACGCAGTGGTTCAATCCGGCAACAATCTGGTTCTTGTAAATATCCCATGCAGCACCAATGTCGCCGCTCCACGTAACTGCCGCCGCACGTTGTTGACCGGCGTATGTTGAGCGCGTCAATATATATTGTCGTTGTGGTTTTTCCGACTTGAGCGCGTCGGCCTTCAGCAAATCGTGGATTTGTGTCATTTCCACAAGCGAGAACGCGTTCAAATATCTATCCCATGAACCAAGATAATTTCGTCCCGTAGTCTTCAAATCGTATTCTGTCGATTCTTTTGTAAGAGCGTTGGTGATGTCGGGCTCTGTGGAATCAAACCAGTAGCCGTCCCAACCACACGAAGCCACGCCGTTTTTAAGGTATTCATAGTATAATTTCGTTGCTTCGGGATTGAATGGATCATAATATTTGAAATCGCCCCAACCTTTTTTGTTGAACAAATATCCTTTTGATTCAAAATCCTTGTACATCGGTGCATTTGGCCCAACGCATGGCCAGCACGAAATCATTGTGTGGAAATGCATTGCTTCCACAGTGTCAACCATTGCTTTTGGGTTCGGATAGCGGTTTTTGTCGAAATACATTCCGCTCCAATCGTGTAGGTTGCCCCACCAGTTCCAGTCTTGAATCAGCACGTCGATAGGGTAGCCAAGCTGACGATATTTTTTGGCAATGGCGATATATTCATCTTGTGTGTGGTAGTGTTCCTTCGACTGCCAATAGCCATACGCCCATTTGCCGAACATCGGCGCCTTGCCCGTAAGATAGCGGTAGCCGGAAATCACGTCGTCGGCATCGTCGTCCACAATCACATAGTAGTCGAGATTGTCGGCAACTTCCGACCAAAGCGTGCATCCATTTTCATCGTCGTTGAACGTTGTTTTGGAATAATTATCCCACAAAATACCAAATCCCGCCGTTGACCAAATAAACGGAATAACCGCGTCGGTGTTGGTTTGCACGAGTTTTTCGGAATGACCGCGATAATTGAGAATACCGCTTTGGTTTTGCCCCAAACCATAAATAGCCTCGCCGTCGGCAAGTATGAATGTTTGTCCGATGCTATAGGCATTTTCTCCATTTTTCTCGTTCACGTAAGGCGTGAAATCAGCACAGCCTTTTTCTGCAACAACTTTATTCCCATTTTGGGAGTACGAGATTGCTCCTGTTTCCAGATGGATTACAACGCACAGTTTTGGGGTTTCAATCATCACGGAATTTGATTTAACAACCGTTCGGTATGGCACAGATTCCAATGAATCAACCACAACCATAAGGCTTTTTTTGTCGAGCGTGCCTTCAAGTGGACATTTTTGCACGCGGACTAAATTGTCTTTGTAGAACTGCACTTGGACAATGCACGAATCTGTTTGGATCTGCACGCCATTTTGTACTTCGATAATTTCAGGGGTGGTGCAACTAAAAAACATTGCAATAGCTGCCACGAAAACAATGTGTAATTTTTTCATAGGATTAACCAATTGAAAACCGCTCATCACGTTGCCGAATTGTAACGAGCCGGCAACAAAACTCGTATGTAAAGAACGTGTTTTTTCTGTAAAAACGCAAACAAAAATTGTCTTATTCTCCTCGAAAAATCGTAATATGTTGAGGTGAAGAGTTCTAAAATAACCCTAACTCGTTGCCTTTTTCAAAAAACAAGTCGATAGATGCTCGTTTTTCGTCGTTTAGGTTAAATTCCACGCTGTGGTATAAATAGTCGTGGATGTTGAATGAAAATGTTTTCTGCTGGCTTCGGATTGCGTCGTCAATGTGTGTTATGCCGTATTGGCAGGCAGATTCAAATGTCTCAATGAATTCTTTCGAAAGTTGTTTGTTTGCTACCCATGCAGCAAACACAAATGGTAGGTGGAATGTTTTGTTCCATTCGTTTGCCAAATCATATACATACGAAAACCGCGAAGCGTTGTTTAGTGCCCTGTCACCAATAATTACCTTGGCAAAATCGTTTGCTTCGGTTTCATAGCCGGCGGTTCCCATAATAAATTTAGGCGTTACATTCCACGCATATCGGGCGAGGATTTGTACAAGAATATTTGTCGTACGGGATTGATAGTCAAGAACAATTGTCTCGATTTGGTCGATTGGACGATTGCTGCACAGCAATACGGAATCCACTTTGTTGGTTGCGCTGATACAATAATTCGAGATTATGTGCGCATTCGGAATGGAAGGTATTGCTCCCACGGAAATAATCGAAACATCAACTTGATTGTGGCATAGCATTTCGGCAACTTGGGCGGGATAACCATACGAAAATTCCGCAAGCGGCTGTAAATCCTTGCTGTTTAGTAAGCCGTAGGTAAAAGGAATCGTGTTGCTATAATTTATTATTGAAACCCGCGTCTTCATTATTTTGTAGCAATCACCGTCTGACCACCACGAACGCTTTGATTTAGTTTCACCTCAATATTCAAATCTTTTGGAATGAACATATCGACACGGGAACCAAATTTTATGAATCCAAGTTCTTGGTTCTGGGCAACCTCAGTTCCCGATTCCGCATACATCACAATGCGTCGGGCAACGGCACCAGCAATCTGACGGCAAAGAATTTTTCCGCAGGCGGTGTCCATCACTATCGAAGTACGTTCGTTTTTGGTCGAAGATTTTGGATTAAATGCCGGCAATTTCACACCATCCTGATGGCAACATTCCACCACTTTTCCCGAAATAGGGTAGCGGTTTACGTGTACGTTTAGAGGCGACATAAAAATGGAGATTTGTTTGCAGTCACATTTCAAAAAGTCAGGCTCAAACACATCCTCGATTACTACGACTTCGCCATCAGCAGGAGCTATCAATCCTTCGGAGTTTTCGGTAAACACCCGTTTCGGAATACGAAAGAAAAACACAATAAGGAAAAAGAATGCTACCGACAATCCCAATACACTCCAGAAAACAGCAGGATGAACGTGTATTTGATGGAGATATAAATTAAGAAGACAAAGAACTCCTAGTACTAAAATTATTGTAGAATAACCTTCTTTATGTATTTTCATCACTCCTTTGTTTAATCAAACATTTGCAAATATGCAAAAAATATGGGAATTGAAAAAATTACACTATCAAATCTATCAAGAAATCCGCCATGTCCGGGTAACATTTTTCCTGAATCTTTCACGCCAACCCATCTTTTGAATCGTGATTCAACCATGTCGCCAAGTGTTGATGCTATCACTACAAGCACCGCCAATCCTACAATCTGCCATTCCAAGCCTTTCATATAAATATGGGAAAGTATCGTAGCACAAACGATTGTGAATACAAATCCTCCAAGCAATCCTTCTATGGTTTTTTTCGGAGAAATTTTTGGACAGAGTGGATGTTTTCCCAACAACATGCCCGTTAAATAGGCGAAAGTGTCGTTTACCCATGTGAATCCAAATAAAAAGAGAATCATCAATGACGCGAAATCCGAACCGCTGAATCCGACAGTCAAAACTTTGTCAACTTTATAGAACGCAAGCAATGAAAATGGTACGCACACATATACTATGCCGCACAATGCAAATGCTATTCGTTGAAAAGGATGTTCATTTTCACGGAACAATTCTACTGCAAACAATGCCATGGCAAACAACACAACCGCGGGCAATGTCGTGAATTTTGTGGTGTATAAATCTACAACAGGCAATGAATACACACTCACCGCCAATGCGTTTGCCAGAATTATGTCAACTTCTATTTCTTTTATTTTCAGGTTTTTATAGAATTCGTTCAGGGCGAACATCATTATACAACCAAAAACCACAAAGAAAATAGGTAAATTGGAGAACAAAGCAATGAGAATCACCGCAATGTACACAATACCTGTCAAAACGCGAAGAAGTAGATTTTTCATAGTTATTTGATTATCAGTACATACAAATTTTTAGGTCCGTGGGCGCCCAACACAAGTGTTTTTTCTATATCGGATGTCCTGCTTGGTCCAGTAATCGCTGTAACCTGCGACGGAAATGTATCGCCGTATTTCTTTTCCAATATATCCATACATTGTGGTAGGTCTGCACAAATTTGATTCTCGTATGCCAACACAATGTGTGTTTCGGCAGCCGAAACCAATCGTCGTCCTTCGATTTGAGCCGACGAAACAAATACGCTTCCTGTTCTTGCAGCCAATGCTTCGCACGTTGTCAAAGAAAATTTAGCCACACGGGCGTATTCAGGATCGGTATTATACGTGATTCCTTTTTCATCAAGAAGTCTCAGCAAATCGGGATTGTTGCACAACAAAACTTCTTCGCCAATAAGTTCTTTTACTCGTGCCAACGCTGCATCAACAGAAGGGAGAACTTCAGGTTTTCCTGCGACTAATTTCAATTTCTCGCAATATGCTTCGCACAAGTCGCCTTCGGGTTGCACGAAATATTCACTTGCCGAGGATAATTTCTCGTAGGAATAGTGTGGAGTTATTGATACAGACTCCAAATCACCGAGAATTGCTTTCTTATTTGCTTCAGAATCAGGCTTGTTCATTGTTTTGCTCTATTTCGTCAATTACTTTCTTTGGCTCGCCAAACGGACGTTTACCAAAGATTTTTTCCAAATCTTCGCTGAAAATCACTTCTCTGTCGAGCAACAATTCAGCGAGACGGACAAATCCTTCCTGGTTTTGTGTCAGGATATCGTATGCCCGTTGATAAGATTTACGGATAATTTCTTGTGCTTCGGCGTCAATCAATTTTTCCATTTCCTCGCCATACGGTTTTGCAAAGGTATAATCTGACTGACCTGTGGAATCGTAGAAACTTAGATTCCCGATTTTGTCGCTCATTCCATAGTATTGCACCATTGCATACGCCTGTTTGGTGACTTTTTCCAAATCGTTCAATGCTCCTGTGGAGATTTTTCCAAAGGTGATTTGTTCGGCAACACGGCCACCAAGCGTTGCACACAATTCATCGAGAATTTGTTCCTTGGTCACTATTTGGCGTTCTTCAGGTAAATACCAAGCCGCGCCAAGAGCACGTCCACGAGGAATTATGGTTACTTTAATCAGCGGATGCGCATATTCAAGGAACCAACTCAATGTGGCGTGGCCAGCTTCGTGGAACGCTATCGTGCGTTTTTCCTCCTGTGTCATGATTTTATTCCGTTTTTCAAGACCGCCGACAATTCTGTCAATTGCATCAAGAAAATCTTGCTTTTCCACTTGCTTTTTGTCACGACGGGCAGCAATCAACGCTGCTTCGTTACACACATTGGCAATGTCCGCTCCCGAAAAACCAGGTGTTTGTTTTGCCAAAAAAGCAGATTTGATTTCCTTCGCCAATTTCAATGGACGCAGATGGACATCAAAAATCTGTTCACGTTCAGTTAAATCGGGTAGTTCCACATTGATTTGGCGGTCGAAACGACCAGCACGAAGCAATGCCTTATCCAATATTTCGGCACGGTTTGTTGCCGCAAGTACGATAACTCCTGAGTCTGTGCCAAAACCATCCATTTCGGTAAGTAATTGGTTTAGAGTACTTTCCCGTTCGTCATTTGTGTTGAAACCATTTTTGCCGCGGGCACGGCCAATTGCATCAATTTCGTCAATAAAAATGATACTTGGAGCCTTAGCTTTTGCTTCCTTGAATAAATCACGGACACGTGCGGCGCCAACGCCCACAAACATTTCTACGAAATCGGAACCAGCCAACGAGAAAAATGGAACACCAGCTTCGCCGGCAACAGCCTTCGCCAGCAATGTTTTTCCTGTTCCCGGAGGACCGACAAGCAATGCACCCTTAGGAATTTTACCGCCAAGTTCAGTGTATTTCTTTGGATTTTTCAAGAAATCCACGATTTCACGAATCTCAATTTTGGCTTCTTCCAAACCAGCAACATCTTTGAATGTTGTTTTCACTTTATCCTCATTTTCAAAGAGTTTCGCGCGGGACTTGCCAATGCTGAAAATTCCGCCTCCCAAGCCAGAACTGTTGCTTCCGCCACCGCCCATTTTCTTCATAAAAAACATCCAAATCACAACCATCAGCACAATTGGCAGCAACCAACCGATGATTTCACCCACATAGTTGTGTTTTGTCTGATATTCAATATTTACATTGGTATTTTCCAATTTCCGCTCAAAGCTTTCTATTGAACCAATTGTCATTGTGTAGTCTGGCGTAGCTATGCCATGTCCGGTGTTGCTTGCTGTTAGATAAATATCAACATACTCACGGTTTACAACCACCAATTTCTCGATTTCTCCATTTCGAAGTTTTGCATCGAATTCCGTTGAGGTGATTTTTTTTGCGCTGCCACCGAAATCCATGAAGCTGAATATGGCGAAAACCGCCAACAAAACAACATATATCCATATATTGCCGCCGTTTTTATTGCCTTTCGGAGCCTTGAAATTCTTGAATTCCTTGAAATCACCATGAGCAAACGGATTCCGTTTGTCGTCTTGCTTTTCTTGCTCTGTATTTTTTGTGTCTTTTTCTTCTGCCATATTTGTAATCTATTCGTTCGGGTACTCCTTTTTAATGCAATCAGCCCACAAATCCTCTAATTTATAGTATTCGCGGATGTGCGGTTGGAACACGTGGACAATCACATCGCCATAGTCCAGGAAAATCCATTCTGAATTGTCGTATCCAGCAGTACCCCATGCTTTTTCGCCTGTTTTTTTTCGTGTATATTCTTCAACTTCATCGGCTATTGCGTCAACTTGTGTTGACGAATCACCTTCGCAAATCACAAAATAGCGACAAATCGCGTTGTCGATTTTCTTGAAATCGAGAGTGACAATATTTTTCCCTTTCTTCTCCCGAATCCCTTCGATAATTGCCTTAACCAACTGATTTGCTGTTATTTTTGCCATTTAGATATGTTATTAACGGTACAAATATACAACTTTCCAACCATCAAAAATCTTTGTATAGTAGATATTTTTGACGGACTTGTCGAAATGCCTCCAAATCGTTTTTCCACGATGCTCGTATTTCGTCTTCGGATTTGTCTTCTTCCAACATTTTTTGCAATTCGGGCGTGCCTGCCAACTTCGTAAAGAAACTATTGAAAAACGGCTTTGTGCCCGTATAATTTTTATAAATATCTTTCCAAATGCCAATTCGTATTGAAGTCACATCATACAACGATGTTGAACCATAATTGCGTCCGTAGCATGTTTGATTTTCATACATTGGTTTAGAAGCCCCCTGTTTGCTTTTGGGAGTGAAGAAAAACGAGGTGTCGGTAAAATCGGGACAACCAACCATCTCAAATGGTTTGTCGGTTCCTCGGCCAACACTCATCACTGTTCCCTCGAACAAACACAACGTGGGATACAACGCAATCGCAACGTCAGTTGAAAGGTTTGGTGAAGGTGCGATTGGTAACGAATACCATACGGTATGGTCGTAACCTTTACACGTAACGTATTGTAAATCACACTGAACGCCGTTTGCCAACCATTTTTCTCCGTTTATCATTCGGGCATATTCGGCTATCGTCATTCCGTGAACAATGGGAACGGGGTGCATTCCCACAAACGATTTATATTTCATATCCAACACGGGACCGTCAACATAATGGCCGTTGGGATTGGGACGGTCGAGCACCAAAAATTTCACGTTGTTTTCGGCACAGGCCTCCATCACGTAGTGCATAGTGGAGATGTAGGTGTAAAAACGAGCGCCAACGTCTTGAATATCAAACACAACGATATCAACATCAGCCAAATCCTCTTTCGTTGGCTTTTTATGCGAGCCATACAACGAAACCAACGGCAGTCCCGTCACGTTGTCAACGCCGTCAGCAACTTTGGCGCCAGCATCGGCCGTGCCACGAAAACCGTGTTCAGGAGTCAGAATCTTTTTTACTTGAATGCCGCATTTTAATAATGTATCGACCAAATGCGTATTTCCCACCATCGAGGTCTGGTTGCCTACCACAGCCACACGTTTTCCTTGCAACAGCGGCAAATATTCTCCCATTCGTTCCGCACCGACAATCGGGCGATTTACAACACTATCCAATACCAATCTGTCTTTCGGTTCTTCATTTTTTTTCGTATTTTGCGAAAAACACGACGTTACCCCTAACAGGAGGATACAGAAGTACAAAAGTTTTTTCATTCCCTCTAAATTCTAATCTTGGTAAAGATACTACTTTTTTCAGATGCCATACATAAAAAAACTGAGCGAAATGTATAAAAACACTTGCTCAGTATTGTATGAAATGAACCGTTACCGTTCAAATTCTTATTCAAAAACAATCGTTTTGTTGTTATATACCAACGTTTTGTGTTGGATGTGCGACCAGATTGCCTTTGAAAGTACGATTTTCTCCAAGTCCAAACCTTTCCGTTTCATGTTTTCCACAGTGTCTTTGTGCGAAACCTCGGTAACTCCTTGAGCTATAATTGGTCCTGCATCGAGTTCGGGGGTTACGTAGTGGCTTGTGGCGCCAATCAGTTTCACACCGCGGGCGTATGCCGACTCGTATGGTTTCGCACCTGGGAATGCTGGCAAAAATGAATGGTGGATATTGATGATTCGGTTTGTGTAATCCTTTATGAATGAATCTGATACAACTTGCATGTAACGTGCAAGAATCACCAAATCAATATTGTTTTCTTTGAGCAATTTTTTGATTTTTGCCTCTTGTTCCAATTTATTTTCGGGTGTGATTGGCAGGCAATAATACGGAATGTTGAATTCCTCGCCGATGTGGCGTAATTTTTCGTGGTTGCTTATGATAAGCGGAACCTCAATGTCCCATTCTCCCGAACGTGCGCGCGAAAGAATATCGTAGATGCAGTGGGAGAGGTTCGAAACGAATATCGCCACACGTTGTTTCGTGTTCGAAAAATGAATTTCGAATGTCATTTTCGATGGCTTTGCAACCAATGTTGTGAAATAATCACCAATTTTTTCTGTCGGAATATTGAAACCATCCAAATCCCATTGCACACGCATAAAGAATTCAGATTCCTGATGATCAACGTGTTGGTCCAGGTATAGGATGTTTCCGTTGTTTTTTAATATAAAATCGGTTACAGCCATCACAATACCTTTCTGGTCTTTGCAATGGGCCAGAATGGTGGCTGTTTGTCGTTCTTGTTTTTCCATTATTCTAAATTATTGGCTAATTCGTCGGTAATTTCAAGGTTGTGATATACGGCGCTCACGTCGTCGAGTTCTTCCAAAGCATCAACAAAGTTCAATACTTTTTGGGCTTCTTCCAAAGGTAACTCTTTCATATTGTTAGGAATACGTTTGAGTTCGGCGCTGTCAATTTCAACTTTCAGTTCTTCCAGTTTTTTCTGGATGTCGCCGAATGAATCGTATGGACAATATAATGTAACGATTTCCTCGTCGTCAGCATCGAGTTCGTCTAATCCTGCATCGATGAGTTCAAATTCGAATTCGTCCAATGGCATTGAAATAGCTGATTTTTTGATTTCGAACACACCTTTGCGGTCGAAAATAAATGCAAGCGAACCATTGTTGCCAAGGCTATTGTTGTATTTCTTGAAAACCGTACGTACAGCGGTGAACGAACGGTTGTTGTTGTCGCTCAAACATTCTACGAATACGGCAATTCCACCGTTTGCGTAGCCTTCGTACGTCAATAGTTCAAAATCAGATTTGTCTTGTTTACCTTTATTAATAGCACGTTCGATTACATCTTTCGGCATGTTTTGGCTCTTGGCATTCTGTATGCACAAGCGCAACCGAGGGTTCATGTCGGGGTCGCCGCTCTGACCTTCTTTTACAGCTATTGTGATTTCCTTTGAAATACGTGAAAAAATCTTACTTCTTTTTGAATCGTTGGCACCTTTATCTCTTTTGATTTTTGCCCATTTACTATGTCCTGACATACAATTCTATTTTTAAGTTAGGCAAAAGTACATTTATTTTTCACAAACCGAAAAATCTTTGTGAAAAATCACTTTACAATCGTATTCTTTTTATCTTGCGCTAAATTTTTGCTTTGGATCCATCAACTAAAAATTGGCTCGTTTTATACATAGATGAATTTCAGGAATCGGTTTCTGCCGACCCCTCGAAACTTGCGTTGTATCTTGGAAACTACGACAATGTGTTGGATTTCAGCCATTTCTATTTACACGATTCTGGTTTGTTTTATGGACATATTGCCACCCGTAGATTTTGCTCGTTCGCCAATTCCGAGTCGTGGAGTCGGGCCGACAACTTCAAAATTGCGGTTGTTGAAGGTTTTGTGCTGACGTATTTGTTTTTGCAGAAACAACGCATTTCGCAGGGTGAACGCATACAGGATGTGGTTCAGGAGTGCGTGGGAAAAATATATGAATTCTATGTGTTGTTCACCATGAACGACGTGCAGTCGCAGAAATACAGGACTATTTTTCAGAAAAGCCAAGACAAAATGTCTGCCGTGGAGCAGGTTGTTGACGGGCGTGTGAGCAATCCGTCGATGTTGGAGCGTGATTTTTGGAAAGGCTCACAATTCAATATTTTTACGGCGCTCGACGTGGTGTATTTTGCGTTTTGGTTGCAGGGCATCTATGAATACGACCGCAGAAATACGATAAAAAACGAAATTGTTTCGTTGATGGACAAAGCAAGCCGTGTCGAGAAAAAATCAAATAAAAACGGACAGTCCACGGTTTCGTATTTTATCGCATCGGGAAATTTTGGCGGTGCTGGCGATTATGTTGCGCAAACAGAGATAGATTTTTCCGAATGTCGCCGCAAGGAATCCGCTATGATGCGTCGGATTATGTTTGAATATGTGGTGTATGTTTGTCTGGTTGATAATCAGCTGGAATACAAAGAGATAGATTTCTTGCAGAAGATAGAGTCGCAACTGGATGTGCCTGAAAACGAGGCGCAGGAAAGTCTGTTTGTCATTGATTCTTTCTTGGCGAATTATGCCGAACATATTTTTTATTTGCAATACGGCGAAGGAGTGAATCTTATCCGAAAAGCGTTCATTATGCGTTTTCAGTCGTTTGTCACCAAAAACAAGGCGAAAATTGTGGAAGAGGTGTTGCAAAGCAAGGAATTGGTGGAATTGTTGCGGAAGTCGGTTTCTGAAAATCTGTCGGACGAGGAAAAACAAAAAGTGAAGACGCAAATCGGTGATATACTGAAAACTATCCCTTCGCTTGCGATATTTATGATTCCAGGAGGTTCTTTTATTTTGCCGGTCTTGCTAAAAATTCTGCCAGAGGATATTCTGATACCGAGTTCGTTCATCAACAAAAAAAATGAAAAATAAAAAACGATTTTTTTGTAGAGAATTCTGCATAAACATATTGTAAAAAGTTATAATTTTGCGACGTTTCTATAGAATAATATATATATGTCAAAAACAATCAAATTACGAAAGGGGTTTGATATAAAGATGCAGGGCGTTGCCGAGCATATTTTTATTCAAAACCCAATGCCTGACTCAGTGGCATTAAAGCCGACTGATTTTGTCGGCTTGACGGCGAAAATGGTCGTGAAGGAAGGTGATACGGTTTTGGCCGGCGATCCATTGTTCATCGACAAATATCGTACCGAAGATCAGTTTACTTCGCCATTGAGCGGAGTTGTTTCCGCAATTAACCGAGGTGAAAGACGTGCGTTGTTGAATGTGGTTGTAAAACCCGATTCGGAAATCCAGTACAAAACATTTGATGTTGCAGATTTGAATGCGATGAGCCGCGAACAAGTCATTGCAACTATGTTGGAGGCTGGTGTGTGGCCGTTCATCAAACAGCGTCCGTTCGACATCATCGCAAATCCGAGCGACAAGCCGAAGTCAATTCATATTTCAACGTTCGACACCGCTCCGTTGGCTCCAGACTATACGTTTGCCCTCGAAGAATCGGCTGCCGATTTCCAAGTTGGAGTAAATGCGTTGCGTAAATTGACCGATGGCGTAGTGAATTTGAATATTTATAAGGAAGACCGTGCAAAAACAACGTTCACACAAATTACAGGTGTTGAACAGAATTATTTCAATGGTCCACATCCTGCTGGTAACGTGGGCGTGCAAATCCACCACATCAACCCGATTAACAAAGGTGATGTCGTTTGGGTTGTAAATCCTCAAGATGTTGCAATTATCGGTCGTTTGTTCTCAAGCAAGAAATTCGATGCTCGCGTGGTTGTCGCTCTTACTGGTGCGGTGAAAGCTCCTCGTTATTATAAAACAATTCTTGGCGCAAGCATCAAATCGTTCTTGGCTTCGGAAACGTTGTCGGACGATATGCGTGTGATTAGCGGCAATGTGTTGACAGGTACAAAACTTGGCAAAGAAGATTTCATTAGCTACTACGATTCGCAAGTGACTGTAATTGAAGAAGGGAACAAACCTACATTTATGGGTTGGTTGGCTCCTGGCTTCGGAAAATATAGTTTCAGCCGTGCATTCTTCTCTTGGTTGCAACCAAACAAAAAATATACGCTGAATACAAATTATAATGGCGGTGCCAGAGCATTCGTGTTCACGGGTATTTACGAACAAGTATTGCCAATGGATATTTATCCTATGCAATTGTTAAAAGCAATTTTGGCGGAAGACATCGACAAAATGGAACAACTTGGTATCTACGAAGTGGTTCCTGAAGATTTTGCCCTTTGCGAATATGTTTGTCCTTCGAAAATCGAAATTCAAACTATTCTCCGTCAAGGATTGGATTTGATAAGAAAAGAACTTAATTAAAAAAGATATGAAAGCGATAGAAAATTGGATACAGAAAACCAAACCTAATTTTGAAAAGGGTGGCAAGTATGAAAAATGGCTTCCTATCTACGAAAGTTTCGAAACATTTTTACATGTTCCTGGAAATGTAACGTTAAAAGGTAGTCACGTACGTGATGCGATAGATTTGAAACGTGCATTGATTATTGTAATCTTTGCATTGGTTCCTGCATTATTATTTGGTATGTATAATGTGGGTTCGTTATACTACACTTCAATCGGTCAAGATTACACAATGTGGTGCGCTCTTGGCTATGGATTTTTGAAAGTGTTGCCTTTAATTGTGGTTTCGTATGTCGTGGGTCTCGGCATTGAATTTACATTCTGCTATATCCGCGGACACGAAATCAGCGAAGGTTATCTTGTTTCGGGTTTGATAATTCCGATGATTGTTCCTGTTGACATTCCTCTTTGGGAACTTGCAATCGCAGTTGCATTTGCTGTTATTATCGGTAAAGAAGCATTCGGCGGAACAGGTATGAACATTGTTAACCCTGCATTGTTGGCTCGTGCGTTCTTGTTCTTCGCATACCCAGGCAACATGTCGGGTTCGTCGGTATGGGTACATAGTACCGATGCTGCAACAGTTGATGGTTTCTCGGGTGAAACAATCCTTGGACAATTGAACGCTGGAACTCCTGTTGATGCAATTCACAGTGTGGCTGCAAATAGCCAATTGTCGGTTTGCGATTTGTTTGTCGGAAATTATGCTGGTTGCGTCGGCGAAACGTCGGTAATTGCAATATTGATTGGTGCTGCATTGCTGTTGTTCACAGGAATTGCAAGTTACAGAATCATGCTTTCGGTATTCGCAGGCGGTTTCTTGATGGGCTTGGCTATGAACGCTATCGCTCCTGAAGGAAATATGGTGATGAATTTTCCTGCATTCCAACACTTGTTGATTGGCGGTTTCGCATTCGGTGCAGTATTTATGGCAACTGACCCGGTAACTGCGGCTCAAACGAATGTTGGTAAATGGATTTACGGATTCTTAATCGGTGCGTTTGCAATCCTTATCCGTTGTTTGAACCCTGCTTATCCAGAAGGAATGATGCTCGCAATCTTGTTGATGAACGTGTTTGCTCCGCTTATCGACCACATGGTTGTTCAGGCAAACATCAAGAGAAGATTGAAACGTGCAAAAGTTACTAACGCTTAATATGGTACGACGATGGAAAAGAGTAATACATACATATTTATATATTCGGTGGTAATGGTTGTGATAATCGCAACATTACTGTCGGTGGCTGCATTCTCGTTGAAACCTGCTCAACAGGCGAATGTTAAAATTGAGAAAATGCAGAATATCTTGAATGCTGCAAAAATCGAATCGGAATCGAGCGATGCTGTGGCTAAGTTCAACGAACATGTAACAGGTTTCTTCTTCGTGAAGAACGGTTCTGCCGATGTCGTTTCTCCTGCAGAAGCTGGTTTGACCGATACATTCAACGTAAAAGCTGCTGGCGATTTCTTGCCAGTCTATGAAATTGAAAACGACGGTGTCGGCTCATTTGTTGTTCCATTGGCTGGTAACGGACTTTGGGGACCAATCCGCGGATTTATCTCAATTGCAAAAGCTGACTGCAACACAGTTCTTGGAACGGTGTTCGACCACGACAGCGAAACTGCTGGTCTTGGTGCTGAAATCGTAAAAGAAAAATTCCGCAGCCAATTTGAAGGAAAACACATCTTTAAAGATGGAGAGTTCACTTCAGTAAAGGTTGTGAAAGGTGGTGCTACAAACGACTACAACGAGGTTGATGCTATTTCGGGTTCTACAAAAACTTGCGATGGCGTTACGGCTATGTTGTTCGATTGTTTGAATGGCTATGCAGCATATTTCCAATCAGTTGCAGGCGGTTCTGCCGCTCCAGTTGAGACGGTAGCTGATTCAGTTCAAGTTGAAACTGCGGTAGCTGATACAGTAAAAAATGTTCAATCTTTAAATTAGTAAGGCAATGGCAGAAGAAAAAGAATCATTGTTTTCTAAAAACAATTTAAAATTATTAACTGGGCCGTTGAGCTCGTCAAACCCAATCACCGTACAAGTATTGGGTATCTGTTCCGCCTTGGCTGTTACGGCAAAGGTTGAGTCGGCAATCGTTATGGCATTGGCTGTGACTATTGTTGTCGGTGTTGCAAATATGGCAATTTCGTTGCTGAGAAATACAATTCCTAACCGAATCCGTATCATCGTGCAGTTGATGGTTGTCGCTACTTTGGTAATTATGGTTGACCAAATCTTGAAAGCGTTTTCATACGGCGTGAGCAAACAACTTTCGGTATACGTCGGTTTGATTATTACGAACTGTATCGTGATGGGACGTATGGAAGCGTTCGGTTTGGCTAACAAACCTTGGCCTTCGTTGCTCGACGGTCTTGGCAATGGCTTGGGCTATGGTATGATTTTGGTCATCATTGCTGTTGTTCGTGAACTTTTTGGTGCAGGAACAATCACATTGCCGGGTATTGGTGAATTACAGGTAATTCCACAAGGATTATACGAATGTGGATATGAAAACAACGGCTTCTTCTTGATGCCTCCAATGGCGTTGATTATCGTTGCTGTTATTATCTGGATTCAACGTTCACGCAACAAAGATTTAATTAAGAAGTAAGGATTTTAAAAGATTACGATTATGGATTTGTTAAACTTATTCGTTAAATCAATTTTTATAGACAACATGGTGTTCGCATTCTTCTTGGGAATGTGTTCATTCATTGCTGTTTCTAAAAATGTTAGTACTGCGGCTGGTCTTGGTTTGGCAGTAACATTTGTGTTGACAGTTACAGTTCCTATTGATTACATGTTGGATAAATATGTGTTGCAGGCAGGAGCTTTGACATGGTTGAGCGACAGTTTCGCCGATGTTGACTTGAGCTTCTTGAGTTTCATTATCTTCATTGCCGTGATTGCTTCGTTTGTGCAATTGGTTGAAATGATTGTAGAAAAATATGCTCCTGCATTGTATTCTTCACTTGGTATTTTCTTGCCGTTGATTGCTGTAAACTGCGCTATCTTGGGTGCTTCATTGTTTATGCAGCAACGTGGTTACGAAACATTGAGCGAAGCAACTGTGTTTGGATTTGGTTCTGGTGTGGGATGGTTCCTTGCTATTGTGGGCATTGCCGCAATTAACGAGAAGATTAAATACTCTCATGTTCCAGCAGCATTGAAAGGTGTAGGTATCACATTCATTGTGACAGGTTTGATGGGTGTGGCATTTATGAGTTTTATGGGTATTAAGTTGTAATCATTAAAATTGAACAGACAATGATAATTTTAGATGCATCGGCAGGTTTGATAATAGGTACAAGTGTTCTTGTATTCCTGCTCATAATTATATTGTTGGTTGCATTGCTTTTGTTCGCGAAAGCTAAATTGTTGCCATCGGGTAAAATTCAGTTG
>JAFZOY010000002.1 GCA_017552705.1 Bacteroidales bacterium | reverse complement strand
TTAGATATTTCGTTACTGATGACATGGTCACCGATAAGAAAAATTATCCTTTATTTAGGTTGAGAGGATCAATACTTGCAGAAATACAATCAAAACTAGCCCGACATGTCAACAGGCAAGGAATAATGAATTTATAAATTGAGTATGAATATATATTGCTAAAAATAAAAACTGAAAAATGGTCCCACAATTTGAAAAATTTCTGTATCCATTCCTGCTTTCCTTAAAGGATGGAGAATTAACAATTAAGGAAATGAGAGAAAGGATTACGGCATATTTTGATTTGTCGGAAGAAGATTTGCAAGTTCGCACAAAAAGCGGAAAGGTGACACAAGTCAATGACCGTATTGGTTGGGCTCGGCAGTATTTCCGTCGAGCCTTGCTCATCGACATACCAAAGAACGGTACTTATTGCTTGACACAAAGAGGCAAAGACTTCTTAAAGAAACACCCTAAGAGTATCACCATTGATGACTTAATGGAGATCCCAGAATATGCAACATATAATGTGTCCCATAAGCCATTTAGTGGTAATGCTTCGGTAATGGAGGACGAAGTGTTAACCCCTGATGCACAGTTGGAACAGGTTTATAGAATTTATCAGAAGAATACTGCAGCTGAGATTTTGGATAAGGTAATGGCATTATCGCCAAATATGTTTGAAAGACTTGTGGTCGATTTATTGGTTTCTATGGGCTATGGCGATAAGGATTCTGCACAAGTTACGCAATATTCACACGATGAAGGGATTGATGGTATTATTTATGAAGATAAGTTAGGCTTAGATAAGATATATATTCAAGCCAAACGGTGGACTAATTCAGTTGGTAGTCCTGAAGTTCAGCAATTTTCTGGTGCATTGGTAGGAAAGAAGGCTACAAAAGGTGTTTTCATTACTACAAGTACGTTTACAAGCGGAGCTGCAAAATTTGTTGAAACTGTTTCTAATCAGAAGATTATTCTTATTGACGGAGAGCGTCTGTCCTTGTTGATGTTCCAATACAATATTGGAGTTCAAACAGAAAATGTCTATATCACGAAACGTATTGACAATGATTATTTTGAGGAATAAATCAAATGAATATATATACATTGACTTTCGTTATGTATAACAAAAAATGAACTGCTTTGAGAAGAATGAAGAATAAATTTCAAATAACTTTCAACGATGATTCTGCAATTGTTACTCATTATCTTCAAAATAGAAAAAGCAAATTTGGTTTTCCGTTTGAGAAGGATGCTTTGCATTTGCTGACTGGAGAGATAACGGCAGAAGATGACTGTCTCGTGGCTGAGCCCCCGACTCCTTATGGTTTGTTCCCAGAATTATTTTCTGTTCCATTCCCCGCACCAGAAAATCCCAAATTTACATTCATTGATCTGTTCGCAGGAATTGGTGGATTCAGAATAGCTATGCAAAATCTTGGTGGAAAATGTGTGTATTCTTCCGAATGGGATATACAAGCTCAAAAAACCTATTTGGAAAATTATGGAGAAGTTCCGTTTGGAGATATTACAAAAGAGTCAACCAAGCAGTATATTCCAGATGATTTTGATGTACTTTGTGCTGGATTTCCTTGTCAAGCTTTTTCTATTGCAGGTTATCAAAAAGGGTTTGAAGATACAAGAGGAACATTGTTTTTTGATGTGGCAGAAATAGTAAAAAGGAAACGCCCCAAGGCAGTTTTTCTTGAAAATGTAAAAAACTTATACACTCATGACAATGGGAATACATTTTTTACAATAAAAAACACTCTAGAAGGATTAGGCTATGTTGTATTTCACAAAGTGATGAATGCAATGGAATATGCTAACGTCCCCCAAAATAGAGAGCGTATCTTTATTGTTTGTTTTAACAAAGAAAAGATTTCCAATTACAATAAATTTACATTCCCAGAAAAAGAAACTTTGAAAAAAAGCATACATGATTGCATTGATTATAGCAACATGGACAAAAAACTGTTCTATGGGGATAGCATGGGACATATTGCTGATTTACGAGCAGGAGTTGTTTCCAAAGATACAGTATATCAATGGAGACGGCAATATGTCCGAGAAAACAAAAGTAAGGTCTGCCCAACATTAACTGCTAACATGGGGACCGGAGGACACAATGTCCCAATAATTCTAACTGATGATGGAATACGCAAATTGTCACCGCAAGAATGTTTGAACTTTCAAGGATATCCAAAAGAGTTTATATTCCCTACAACAATTGCAGATTCCGCAAAATATAAACAAGCAGGAAATTCAGTAGTCGTACCACTTATTCAAAAAGTATGCAAACAAATAATATCAGTAATCTTGAAGAATTCTTAAACAACTGGACTTCATACAATAAATATTTTGACATGTTGAAGCTAATGGCTCAACTAAGTAGATTGTTTTCTGAAAGTGACATACCTTATCTGGATTATCGTTTAACGGAAAATTTGTTTTGTCGGTATTACAAAGCGTACAACGATGCACGTTCATGTACTGCATATGATGCTAGATTCTCGAACGTAGGAATCGGAATAAAAACGTTCATCTTAAAAAACAATCAGTCAGTAGAAAAGATAGCAGAGTTTAATAAACTTAAGAAAACATTAAATGGGCTACATGGTATTGATTTAGCAAAACAAATCGGACAATATCGTAACGATAGAATGCAATTCGCAAATGATCAGTATGGTGTGAATGAAACTCAATACCACATTGTTGGCAGAACTGATGGTTTGCTAAGAATCTTCAACACTCCATATGAAGAGGTTGATTTGGAACACATTCATCTTATTTCAGACGATGAAACCTCATGTAAATTCGAAGATGAAAAAAATGAATTTTCTTTCAATAAGAGCAAAAGTGTTCTTATGAAACGATTCTATGTTCCACAAATCTGTAAAGAGGTAAAAGTTGACATCATTGAAGATCCACTTGCTTTACTCGAATCCTTTTTCATGACAAAAAAAGAAATTATTGAAGAAGCAAAGACTAGAATTAAGGGTGTTGACTATGTTATACTACCACTTTATGCTATCAAAGGTGGAATAAAATACGTTCCAGAGAAATCTGGTCTTAATCAATTTAATGCAGGCGGACGCAAACGAAATTCCTTGGAAGTATATGTTCCAGTGCCAATTGCCATACATAAAAATTATCCAGACTTCTTCCCAGACAGGAATACGCCTTTTGCACTGGAAATGCCAGATAAAACCATTATTAGTGCAAAAATTTGTCAAGATAACGGTAAAGCCCTAATGTCCAATCCAAATAAAGATTTAGGGGAATGGTTACTAAGAAAATTATTACATAAAAAAGAATTCGAATTGGTAACTATTGACGATTTGAACCGTCTTGGCTTTGATAGTATTTGTATAGAAAATCTTCATCGAAACACAGAAGAAGGTGAAGCTCTTTATCGCATATCTTTTTCTAATACAGATATAAGTTACGAAGATTTCTTTGATGATCAAACGCAATTGTAGAGAGAGAAAATGAAAAAGTCTAACTACCATGAAAAAAAATCAAAACCTTTTCGACCCGCAAGAACTTCAATCCCCGTTCGACGCCATCAAACAGACCGACAAAGACGGCAAGGAATGGTGGAATTCACGGAAACTGGCCCGAGTGCTTGGTTACCAGAAATATTGGAACTTTGAACGTTTGATAGAAAAAATCACTCTTTTTTTGCAAAAAGAGAAGGGCTTGGATTTGAAAGAACATATTTTGGAAATTGAGGAGATGGCTCAGTTAGGATTAGGAACTGTGCGTCAAGTTAGTTCTGTTATGCTATCACGTACTGCCTGTCTTGCCATTGTAATGAATGCTGATCAAAGAAAACCGTTGGTTAAAGTTGCAAAGGAGTACTTCGCAGATAAACTAACATCAGAAGAATTGGCTGTAAGTACGGAAGGCAATGTGTTGATGTACCGTTCCTCTACAGGCAAAGTTAACGTTACTGTTGTATTCAATAACGAAACATTTTGGCTTTCACAAAAACGAATGTCGGAGCTTTTTAATGTTTCTGTCTCAACCATCAGTTATCATCTTTCAGAAATAGATAAAAGCGGGGAAGTCCATTTGTCCGATGCTATTCGAAAAATTCGAATTCCGTCGGACAAATGGGGGGAAGATACTGTTTTGATGTATAATTTGGATGCCGTCATTGCCGTTGGCTATCGTGTAAATAGTTATGAGGCAACGCAGTTCCGTCGTTGGGCGACCGAGGTGCTGAAACAATATATTGTCAAGGGTTTTGTGATGGATGATGAGAGGTTGAAGGGCAAGGATGTCTTTGGCGCAGATTATTTTGAAGAGTTGCTTGAGCGTATTCGGGAAATACGAACTTCCGAACGACGTTATTATCAGAAAATCACCGACATATATGCCGAATGTAGTTACGATTATGATTCACAAGCGGAAACAACCAGACTGTTTTATCAAACGATTCAGAATATGATGCATTATGCGGTGACTCACCAGACCGCCGCTGAAATTATTTATGACAGGGCGAATGCGGAAAAACCATATATGGGGCTGATGACGTGGAAGAATGCGCCCGACGGACGTGTAGTTAAAAGCGATGTGACAATTGCCAAAAATTATTTGTCGGAAAAAGAGGTTGAAAGTTTGAATCGGCTTACCTCGGCATTTCTTGATATGGCGGAAGACCGTGCACAGAGAAAGATTCTGATGAAGATGACGGATTGGAAGCAACTTTTGGAAAAATATCTGAAAATTGGTGACTACGAAATTCTCAAAGATAGCGGAAATATTTCTCACGAAGAGGCAGAAGCAAAGGCCGTCGGCGAATATGAGAAATTTCGTAGAATTCAAGACCGAACATTTATGTCAGATTTTGATAAACAAATAGAAGGTTTGTTAGGCAAGGATTAATTTATTCGTTTTGCTAACACCCCACCAAAGACGGCAAGAAATGGCGAATTGCAATTGTCCGCAGCAATTCGAAAAATTTTAATTCCGTCGGACAATTGTAAGAATTTTACTCCCCCATCACCGTAGCCACAATTTTTCGTGGACCGCCGTAGTTGCGGAATTCACAAAGATAGATGCCTTGCCACGTGCCAAGGTTTAATCGGCCGTTTGTTATAGGAATGGTAAGGCTTACGCCGAACAAGCTGCTTTTGGCGTGGGCGGGCATGTCGTCGGCGCCTTCGAGCGTGTGGTCGTAGTACGGCTCGTTTTCCTTCACAAGATGGTTCATAATCTGTTCCATGTCGCGGCGGACATCAGGGTCGGCATTTTCGTTGATGGAAAGGGCGCACGACGTGTGTTTCACAAACAGGTTCAAAATTCCCGTTTGCGGCAGTTTTCCCGACAGATGTTCCATCACCTCGTGGGTAATCAGATGACAGCCGCGGCGCTTTTCCGACAATGTGAATTCAATTTGTTGAGTCATTATTATATTTCTTTTGCAAACAAGGCATCAAGGGCGTTTTGCGGAAACGGACATGGCTCGTGACGTTCCTTGGCAAGTTGGAACTGTTTGCACGCATTCCGCACCGAATCTTCCTCAAAACAGCGGAACAACGTGTCTTTCAGATTGTCGAGATGCGGCACGTCGGTTTCGGCGAACTTTCCATAGTGGCCGTAACTGGTCGTTTTATCGGGCAAAATGCCGTGGTAATAGTACGACCAGACAAGAAACTGCATACACACATCGGGAGTCATTACGATTTCGTCCATGGAATTTTGTTTTTTGTGCAAGATACGGGATTTTGTTCAATCTGTTTAATCATCCCAAAGTTTTACGATGATTTTTAATTCATAATTCTTAATTCTTAAACCATAAATTCCTTACCTTTACCGCCGCAAATTAAGTATGCACGTAATAGGATATATCAATGGGAAAAACATTATTTGAAAAGATTTGGGACGCTCACGTGGTGCAGGTTATTCCTGACGGACCTACACAATTGTATATCGACCGTCTGTACGCCCACGAGGTAACTTCTCCTCAGGCATTCGACACACTTCGTGACAAAGGAATCAAGGTGTTCCGTCCTGAACAAGTGGTGGCTATGCCCGACCACAATACGCCTTCCGACCAACAGGAAGTGATTAACGACCCTGTAGGTCGCAAACAAGTGGAAACATTGGCAAAAAACTGTGCCGAATTCGGCATCAAGCATTTCGCTATGGGAACAAAGGACAACGGAATCATTCACGTTGTCGGTCCAGAAAAAGCATTGTCGCTTCCGGGTATGACAATCGTTTGCGGTGACTCGCACACTTCTACCCACGGTGCCGTTGGTGCCCTTGCAATGGGTATCGGTACAAGCGAGGTTGCCGAAGTGCTTGCAAGTCAATGTATCTTGCAAGGAAAACCGAAATCAATGAGAATCAACATTGAAGGCACACTGCAAAAAGGCGTGACGGCAAAGGATATCGCGTTGTACATTATGGCTCAGATGACAACTTCGGGTGCAACAGGCTACGTGGTTGAATATGCGGGCTCTACAATCCGTAATCTTTCTATGGAAGGCCGTCTAACGTTGTCGAACCTTTCAATTGAAATGGGTTCGCGTGCAGGAATTATCGCACCTGACGAAACAACGTTCAAATACTTGCAAGGGCGCGAATATGCTCCTAAAGGTGCTGAATGGGACAAGGCTGTTGCATATTGGAAAACGCTTAAAACCGACGACGATGCGGTGTTCGACAAGGAAGTAACCTATCGTGCTGAAGACATTAAGCCACGTATTACTTATGGTACAAACCCTGGCGCTGGTATCGCGATTGACGAGACAGTTCCGACGCTTGACGGCTTGAGCGATGCTGAAAAAGCACAATTGACTGCTCAACTTGACTATATGCAGTTCAAACCAGGACAAAAATTGGAAGGCACGCCTGTAGATTATTGTTTCTTGGGTGCATGTACCAATGGTCGTATTGAGGATTTCCGCGCATTCGCTTCGATTGTAAAAGGAAAGAAAAAAGCTCCTCATGTTGTTGCTTGGCTCGTTCCAGGTTCTTGGTTGGTTCGCAAGCAAATCATTGACGAAGGTATCGACAAGATTTTGGAAGAAGCAGGCTTCGAACTTCGTTTGCCGTCGTGTTCATCGTGTTTGGCAATGAACCCCGACAAAGTTCCTGCAGGAAAACTTTCAATCTCTACGTCAAACCGTAACTTCGTTGGTCGTCAAGGACCGGGTGCAAGAACTGTTTTGGCTTCTCCGCTCGTTGTTGCTGCAAGTGCAATCACTGGTGTAATTACTGACCCTCGTAAAATTTAAGATTATGGCAAAACAAAAATTCAATATAATCAAATCAACGTGTATTCCTGTTGCCATCGACAACTGCAATACCGACTTAATTATTCCTGCCCGCTATCTGGCAAGCACCACACGCGATCCGAAGTTCTTCGGCGATGCGTTTATGCACGATTTGCGTTATGATGCTAACGGAAAGCCTATCGCTGATTTTGTGATGAACCAACCTGATTTCTCGGAAGCACCACGCGAAGGTGTCCACGAAATTATTGTTGGTGGTCAAAACTGGGGTTCTGGTTCAAGCCGTGAACACGCTGCATGGGCAATTGCAGGCTATGGCGTTCGTGTTGTGATTTCGTCGAGCTTCGCCGATATTCACAGAAATAATTTGTTGAACTGCTTTGTGTTGCCAGTAGTGGTTTCTCAAAAGTTCCAACAAGAATTGTTCGACTCAATCGCAAAAGATCCGAAAACAATCGTTACAGTTGACGTTCCGAATCAAACCGTTACAAACGAAGCAACCGGACACAGCGAAAAGTTCGAGATAAACGGCTACAAGAAACATTGTCTTGTAAATGCCCTCGACGATATAGATTATTTGTTGAGCGTGCAGGATAAAACCGTTGCATACGAACAATCCCGTAAAACATTGTAATTATATTTACACTAAAAACAAGAAAATCCCTCCGACATCCGTCAGAGGGATTTTTTTGTCGCGTTGCCGCTGCACTTATTCAGCACTAAAACGCATAACTTACACCCAATGAGAATGATTTGTTCGTACGGTCGAACGATTCTGTATGCGAAACGTTATTGAATGTGGATGTTTTTTCCACCTCGTCGTATGCAACATACATAAAACCAAAGTCAACTTTGAGTTTTTCCGAAAGGTTTAGTCTTCCACCCATACCGAATGCGTTTGAACTCAACGCATAATCCATATCGGTTTGGAAATCGGCACTTGTTCCCGACATACTACGAGAATAACCTGCGCTCAATGTCAACAATGGAATTACATCATATTCAAGATTTCCAGCAACATCCATTGTATTTTTATCCAAAAAGTCTTCACGACCGCCCCAGTCCGCATTTTTATCGAAATAGTAGGTATATGAAGTTGATATTCTGAATTTTTCTGTAAGATTTGCGCCAATTCCAAGCGAAAGAATTGCAGGAATGTCTTTGCGGAACGTGGAATCATCGGTGAACATGCCCGTGTCGTCCTTCTTCGTATCGTTTGTCAATTCCATTTTTGTTCTGCCCTCATATTTCACGCCGATATTCAGTTTATCGTCTGGTTTAAAACTAAAACCAATAATTGGAGCCAAGCCAAACCCTGTCTGTACGGCATCAACTTCCTTATCGGCAACCGCACCGGCATACGCATTAGCAGTTGCGGCCATTGTTGGATTCATTGTCGCCAACGCCGTCGATACTTGCGTGAAAAATGCAGTGGCAGGAATCATGTCGCCATTCATACCCAATGCGGCACACGTTGGATTGATACGAATATCTTTTATAGAACCTTTGTATGCGTTCTTTTGATAAATAGTTGATACGCCTAAACTTACAGCCAATTTATCGTCGAGGAATGAATATGCACCACCAATACGTCCGCCATATAGAATGGATGTTCCCGTGAATTGTATATTCACATCGTACGCAGTAGCAGTCAATCCCATTGATTGTCCCATTTGCGAAACCATGGCAGGCATCATAGAAATCTGACGTTCGAACGATGCAAGACCTTTTTCATATTCCGCACTACCGCCACCGCCAACTGGTCCGAAACCGAAAAACAAAGCAAGGTTATTCTTTTTCCACGTTGCATATAAATTAGGGAATGCAGGCACAAACACATTGCCTTCGTATTCATGATTGTTCAACGTTGGAAAATCATCAGTAGTTTCTCGTTTTTGAATACAAACCTGATGGCTGTAGGACAGATGTAATCCATCGGAAAATTGTGCAGTTGCTGCAGGATTGAAATATACCGCATCATCGTCGGTTGACGCACTGCGTGAAACAGTTCTTACAAACTGCGTACTTTGATTTGTGTTAGTGATAACACCACCTGCAAATGCCGAAACATTTGCCATTACGATTGTTGAAACTAAAATTACAATCTTCTTCATTTTTTTAATTTTTAGTTAAACTTACGGGAATGCCGTTGGCACGCCCTTGAATTGTCGGCACAAAATTCATGGTATTCCGACTCCACAACAAAAAAAAGGGCTTTATGCCCGTCGATTGTAGGGAAAAACTAGCTTTTCGTGGGAGTTTTACGCTGTTTTAGGGGTGAAATTCCGACAGAAGACGACATTCACCCCCGAATTTCAGGGGTATTTTCCGTAAAAAACATGGGAAATTCGCTCTGATTTTACTGTTTTACGAAGAAAAACGGACAGTTTCCAACAGCAACGTATCGAATTGAGATTGTCCGTCAAATAGAAATTTGGGCATAATCGGAACAACAAACAACGGCTTGTTTGGCACTATATTCGCCAATTTATACACATCTTTTTCCGTTGTCACCAACGAATATTGGTTGGCAAGTTGCAACAATTCATCTTCATCGCGATGGGAATACGCATAATGGTCGGGATATGTTTTTACGAACACGTTTCCTCCAAACGAACGCACATAGTCAATCAATGGTTGCGGTTGCGCAATACCTGTTACAAGGCACACGTTACGGCCAGTAAAGAATTGCGACGGTTCGCACGTATGTTTGTCGGCATATTCATACACAGCACCGTAGTCCATGGTCGAGAAAAACAACTTTTGCTGCTGTATTCGTAATTTTTTGCGCCACAGCGCAGCATCCGTTTCACTCATAGTTGACGGACACTTGGTAACAACCACCACATCGGCACGCGAAAGCGCATAGGCACCTTCACGCAGGTATCCCACAGGAAAAACCTCATCGCGCCACAACGGGCGATTGTAATCGACAAGCACAATCTGGAGTTTCGGCTTAACATATCTATGTTGAAACGCATCATCGAGAATCACCGCCTGAAGATTCGGAAATTGTTCCATCAACTTGGAAACGCCCACCACCCGTTTTTCGCACACGGCAACGTGCAACGAAGGAAAGCGTTTCTGCAACAAAAATGGCTCGTCACCCAATTCATCAACCGACGTTGAGGCTTCGGCAAGCACATATCCCGTTGATTTTCGCTTATATCCACGACTCAGCGAGGCAATTCCCCTATCTTTCAAAAGATTCACAATATACTGAACGTGAGGCGTTTTCCCCGTGCCGCCAACAGTAATGTTGCCAACCGAAATGATAGGAACGCGGAACAATTGCTGGTGCAATATATTCCAATCAAAACATTTATTTCGGCAAAACGTAAACGCCCAATATAGCCACGAAAACGGTAATAATATGTATTTCAGCGACTTCACTACTCCACAATCAAACTATACGGCAATTGGGCATACACACCCGATTTTGTAGGAATGTCTTTTATAAAATGCTTTACCTCAGGCAGTTCCGATAACGTTTCCATCAACGACGAACGTGCATTGAATCGTCCATACAGCATCTCGGGTAAAGATTTCTGTTTCGGGAACACACGTACCGAATACAAGTCCTCATCCGTCAAACCAGCCTCATCTGCGGCTATCTGCAATGCTATGGCCAATCCACCGAGCGTATCAACCAACCCATTCTTACGGGCATCAATACCGCACCAAACCCGTCCTTGCGCGATTTGTTCCACATAATCAACAGGCAAGCCACGGCCATCAGAAACACGGTGTTTGAACGTAGCGTAGGTTTTATCAATTGATTTTTCGATTGCACGAACCTCAACAGGGTCCATATCGCGCGAAATATTGCCGAAATCGGAATGAGCGTGCGTATTTACCTTATCGTAATTGACGCCTATTTTTCCCATCAACTGTTCCGCTGTCATCGACATGCCAAACACCCCTATCGAGCCCGTCAACGTTGATGGAGAAGCGACAATCTTTGTGGCTGGGGCCGCAATGTAATAGCCACCAGAGGCAGCCATATCGCCCATCGACACTATCACAGGCTTTTCGTTTGCCGTTAGGGCAACCTCGCGCCAAATCAGTTCCGAAGCCAATGCAGAGCCACCTCCCGAATTAATACGGAACACAACCGACCGTATCGTGCTGTCTTCACGCACTCTTTGAAACAATTTCACATAGGAATCGCTACCGATTGCATCATCGTCGGCAGTACCCATTTCGATTCCGCCTTGCGCAATAACCAACGCAATAGATTGATTTCCAGTGGTATCTGCCTCCATCTTCACAAGACAATCTTCCATGTACGAACGGAAAGAAATCTTCGATACGGAGCCAGAATGTTCGATGCCCATTTTGTCTTTCACGGAATTCCAGAAATCATCGCCGTAACAAATGGTATCAATCAAACCAACTTTGAGCAATTCTGCGGGCGTACAAACCAACACACTGTCGGCAAGCGAATTAAGCGCATTTTTCTGTACCTGCTTGTTTTCCAACAACGACGCCGCATACGAATTCCAAATAGCATCGATATACGCCTGTTTCTGTTCGCGGTTTTCCGCACTCATCTTACTGGAAGTAACCGATTCCACATAACTTTTGTATTTCCCGCAACGAATCACAACAGGCTTAAGGCCAACTTTTTCCAATAAATCCTTATAGTGCACCGACGAAGAAGAAATACCGTGGAATTCAGCCATTCCTTCGGAGCTCATCGAAATCTCGTTGCAGGCGGAAGCAAGCAGATAGGATTTTTGCGACAACGTATTGAAATGTCCCACCACAAACTTCCCGGAAGTCCTGAATTCCAGCAACGCATCGGAAAGCTCCTGCACGGTAGTGTATCCAGCATCGAGCACAACATCCTCAATCACAACACCATTGATTTTGTCGTCGGTTGCCGCCTGTTTCAACACGGCAATCATATCGTACAAGCCAAACTTCGTTTCATTTTCCAAACCAGCAATCACAGCAGGCATCGATGGCGTGGTCACTTCGCCTATCGACACGGTATTTTTAAGAACAAGCACATTTTTATTTTTGTACTCCGTGGTAGGAACCTTCGTACTCAACAAAATAATTCCCACAAACAAACCGATTAGAATTATCACGCCAAACACTGTTCCCAAAAGTGTGGCAAAAAACCATCTGAAAAATTTTCCCATACTATTCATTTTACTATTGCAAAGGTAATGGTTTTGTTTTGAAATCGGACAGCGTATCGATAAGATTTCATTCTACGCACCGTTTGATGTTTCCATCAAAATCGCTATATTTGTAGTGTTGTAAATTTGTAAACAATGGCACAAAAAAATTTTGCAGTCTTGTTATTAGGCGCAAACCTTGGCGACAAAATAAAAATGTTCGCCGACGTGGAAACCCACATTACCGACCATATCGGCAACTGCATTAAAAAATCGGCTATTTATTCCAGCGAAGCATGGGGGTTTGAATCGAACGATTTGTTCTACAACCAAGTATTGATAGTGGAAACGGAATATTCCGCCCACGACACGCTTTTGCGTTGCCAGGCAATCGAAAACAAATGTGGCAGGGTGCGCCACGAAAATGCAGGCTACGAATCCCGCACCATCGACATCGACATATTGTATTTCAACAATGATATTATTGATGCCGAGGATCTTACCATTCCGCATCCCCTCCTCCACAAACGGAAATTTGCTCTCGTTCCGCTCTGCGAGGTCTTGCCGGAATATATCCACCCGATTCTACTCGTCAGCAACCAAAACCTCCTTGCCAACTGCGACGACAACAGCACGGTGCAAGTGGTTTCCGAAGCAAAATAGC
>JAFZOY010000001.1 GCA_017552705.1 Bacteroidales bacterium | reverse complement strand
GAGTTCGCGTTTGGTGCGGGACAAATTGTTTCGTACCTTATCGACCGCAGCGCAGCAAGCAACAAGACATACGCATTGTTGGAACCATATTTGCAAAAAAGCAAATCAGACCAACTGCAAGACGCAATAGCGCAAACAATTGCCGTTTATAAACACGACATCAGTGTTTATAAAGGTACATTTGAAAACCTTTCGTCGCAGGTACTTACCGACGATTGCAACGCAGATATGAAACCTTTGCTAAAATACTTTTTGGCAGGTTGTTTCAGTCCTTGCGCAGTTTACACAAAAAAAGACAATTCAAATAACGAACAATAAAAACTACAATTATGACAGAATTCAAAAATAGAGTTTTTGGCTGTGCGGTTGTAAAAGCCGTAAACGCCAACTATAATGCAGATTTTTCGGGACAACCTCGCACATTGCCAAGCGGCACGGTGTATGCCACCGACAAGGCATTCAAATACACGGTGAAAAACTACATCAAAGATGTATATGACAAAGAAAAGGTGTTTTATTTCAAGAGCCTGAATGATAAACTGAATCCGCTTTCATTGGATGAAACCTACAAAAAGTATTTCAAGGCATATCCGACGGAAAATGACAAAATCAAACAGGAAGTTGCCAAGAACTTGCTGTCTTGCATCGACATAAGACTGTTTGGAGCTACATTCGCCGGAGAAACAAACATCTCGGTACATGGTCCCGTACAAGTAAACCATGGTGTAAACGTATGGAAAGAAAACAATATCTATTCCGAGCAAATTACCTCGCCTTTTGCCAACAAGGCAAACGACCCGGATGCAGAAAAAGGCATGACCACCATCGGTCGCCAAGCAAAATTGGAAGAAGGTCATTACCTCCACCACTTCTCGATAAATCCGCAGAATCTCTGCGACATTACTAAAATGGCGGGAGATGGATGTCAATCTCTTTCAGACGAGGACATCAACAAACTGAAAGAGGCAATGCGCCGTGGTGCTACGTGGTACGATTCGGCATCAAAGGCTGGTTGTGAAAACGAAATGTTGGTTTGGGTGCAGTTGAAAGACGACTCAAAAATCGTTCTACCAAATTTCACCAACCTCATTGACCTGAAAGACGAAAAAGAGGAAGGCAAATGCATCTATGATTTCAGCAAGTTGAAGGAAGTCTTGAAAGGAGTAGAAGGCGAAATTGCTTCTGTTGAAGTATTTTTCAACAAACAAACCTGCAAACTGCTGAATCCGCCCGAAGTTACTAAACAAAACGATTTGTAATTATGGCGTCAAATCAAAAACTAATATCATTTGATTTGAAAGCGGAGATGGGCTTTTTTAAAAAGCCTGACATCAACAGCGGCATATACCTGACCTACAATATGCTACACAAACCCGCCTTGCTTGGCATCCTCGGCGCAATAGTCGGGTTACAAGGGTATCAAGAAAACGGCAAGTTTCCCGAATATTATCAGGAATTGAAGCAACTCAAAGTAGGTATATGTCCGCTTGAAAGCGACAAAGGAAATTTTACAAAAGATATTGTCGCCTACAACAACGGGACAGGTTTTGCAAGCAGTGAATCAGGTGGCAACCTGATAGTAACCGAGCAAATTTTAATAAAACCGTCGTACAGTTGTTATCTGCTTTTGAATCTTGATAACGAAATTGAAAAAACTCTTTATGAGCGAATTAGGAAACGCGAAGCCGAATTTTTGCCCTATATGGGCAAGAACGAGTTTTCGGCTTGGTGGGATAATGTACAGGAGTACGAAGCCGAAAAATTTGCATTTGACTCCAATTACGAAATCAAATCTATATTCGCAAAAACTGAGGCTGTGAACGGCTATGTAGCAAGGTCAATGTCGCTATTTTCCAAAGCGGCAAAGAAAGTCACATATATGTATTTTGAAAAACTGCCAGTAGGTTTTGATGAACAATTGAAACAATACAATTATAAGGATTTTGTATATTCAAACTCCACTTTTCAAAAAGAGATGAATATGTCGGTAGCAGGTGATTTTTATAAAATCAATAGCAGCGAAGTTATACAACTATTTTGAAATGATTATGTTTGACAAGGATTTTTTTGATAATTTACTGAAAGGCAAAAGCGGATATTATTATGCGCATTTGCCTAAATCAGGGCAATCAGGCAGAAGTCCTGAACTGTTGTCGGAACATTCTGCCCTTACGGTAAGTTATGCAAAAATAATTGTCGAGGCGCATAATCTTGACGGCATTATCAAAAAACTTGCGGAAGATTCTGTTCCTAAAAAACTTAATAACATAAGTTTGATTGCCGATACAATAGAAGAACTTTTTTGGAAAGCAATCGCCTTCCACGATTTAGGAAAAATCAACCACGAGTTTCAGCAAAAACGGATGGAAAATAATAATCCTGTTATAAAAGTCAAACACTCGTTTGGCTCGCAACATTCGATTATTAGCGCATATCTGTATCTTGCATTGTTTTTCTATGATTTTCAAGCACTTCAATTGTCTGATGAAGAACAAACGTTTTTAGTAAATGCAGCATTTTATCTTTGCAATCCAATTATTCAGCATCATAGTCCAACAATCGGCAAATGTCAAAATGAGAATGAATGGAGCGAACAGCAAGATGGCGAATACATCTGCGGCAAGGAAATAGAGAAATTAAGACCATATCTTCAAATAATTGATTGTCAACTTAATGATGAACAAATTGAGGCATTTCACGAGTCTGTTTTAGGAAATACCAACTTTATATTTGACACATATAATCAAAAGTTGTCGGAAGATGATTGTGGATTTCCGTTGTTCGCACTCATCAAACTTTTGTATTCGTTACTTACCGCAGCGGATTATTTGGCTACCGCGCATTATATGAACGGTTGGCAAAATATGATTTCGGATTTTGGAATTTTGGGCGAAAGCACCAAAAACAAAATCGTAAACTACGCACGTAACTCCAAGCCTTACAACAAGCAAACATATTCGGATATTGCCAAAGGAAAAACAAT
>JAFZOY010000020.1 GCA_017552705.1 Bacteroidales bacterium | reverse complement strand
GTGTCAAACGTTCCGAGCGGTAGGCATTTCTACGGAATGTCCAGAAGTCTCCTAACTCCGATTTTACTTTGTGTGGAAAAATACCGCCAAATATGCCCTTGAAACCGTAAAACAATATGTTTAAAAGAATATAAACAATAATCGTCAATACCTTATATTCATTCAAAAAATCTATTATTGCACAAATTGTATCCATCATTTTTAGTTTTTATTATTAATACTCCCTGAATTTTACAAATTCAAACTTAGAAATTTTCATGCCATTTTCTTCTATGGTTTCGCGTTTTGTGGTTGATGCCACGCATTTGAAACCACTTGCTTTGAGTTTTGTCACAAGGGCAAAGGTGAAGTTCATTTCACCCATAATGTGTACGGCGGTTACGCCTTGCATTTCAAGTATTTTGTTATAATACTCGGTGGCAAGATGCTCGATGTAGGCTTCGTCGCCGTCGGGTGCGACTTGCGGGAACGGCATGTCAACAACATTGCCGCCTGCGGCAGCAAGTTGCTTTTCTGACCAGTTGGCAGAAGGATGGTTGGAGAGGTTTAAGAACATAGAGGAATCATTTAGAAGAAGATAATAAATTCATACATTTTTCAAAATTGTCCTGCAACTGCCGCTTGAATTGCGCCAAAGTCAAATCGCTCTTCTTTCCGTGACTCAATATGTTTCTATTTGAAGCAATTACAGAATATAACCTTCTTATCTCTGCGATTTCAGGCAAAGAAAAGAAATACTTCGTCAAATCTAAGTTTTCGGCAAGTTCTTGCGAAAAACTTTTTTCCTTGACAATCTTGGCATCTACGCCCATAATTGCAGACATATAATTGCGCCATTTTTTAGAATCAACAGCTTCTGAATAAAAGCATTTATCCATATATTTCTCTGTTGCCAGCGAAATCAAATATTCCTGTGCAAGCGTGTATGCTTGTTGTATCATATTGAAATTCAATGCCCAATCAATAGCCGCAATGATATTACGGTCTCCGCCATCGACACTAAAGGCCGATAGAGACTTTTCCATTTCCGCCAAAACATGTTCTTGAGGCCGCGTCAAATGGACTGCTTTTCGAATATTTCGTATATCAGAAGAAATTGTATTCACAAAATCACCTTTCCGAATCTGTTCAACTCTATTAAGAAGAATGTATTCCTCCAATTTCGACGTACCATTTTTCAAACTAACGACAAAACGTTTGAACTGAGCGCTGCCATTGCCCGACTCAAATATTCCGCTTACCCCACTTATTTTGCCATACATTTTAAAATCATCGGCAACTCGAGTAAGCGTTTGAAGCTGAACAATACCCGTCAAATCTACAATTGGAGCGATGCCCCTTTCTTTCAGGGGCTTTTTCTTCACTTCAAATGCAGAACCTAATTTTTCAAACGCACCATATTTGATTGAAACCACATTGGTCTCTTTCATAAACCGTGAATAGTTAAACAACACTGTTGAAAACAACGGAATGGAACGGAATGCGTGCGTCACGTCGAAATATATTTCATCGTCTTTCAGAAGGTTTTCATACACGGTGTCGAAAATCGTCCAAATATCATCTTCCGAAAAACCTTCTGGTATCCATATTTTCTCAAACGGAACAGATAGTTTCAGACCTTTCAATCGTGATTCGAGGCCTATTTTCTCAATATCTTCGGACACTCTATCTTGACCATTATCGAACCAATTGCGAGCTTCTGCATCTGTAGTGCAAAATATATAAATATGGTCGTTGGCGGTCCAATCCTTGCATGTTTCACGGATTAAAGCTTCCTGTATGAAACGCACAGGATAATTCTCGTCATTACTGTAACAGCACTCTACGTAATTGTTTGTGC
>JAFZOY010000019.1 GCA_017552705.1 Bacteroidales bacterium | reverse complement strand
GCGACGGCATTGCTGTTGATTGTAACCTTTGTCAAGTTGGTGCAACCACCGAACGCAGAACCGCCTACTGACGTGACATTGCTTGGAATTGTCACCGCTGTCAAATCGATGCAATCTTTGAACGCATTGTCCGCTATTGAGGTAACTGCCGTTGCAACGCCATTGTAATCAACACTACTGCGGATGACAACATCGCCCGAATAGTTGCTTGCAACCACGGCAAATGTTCCATCTTCTTGTATTTGATACTTTACACCATCCACTTCATACGGCTTCACTTGTATGCGGCTTGCATAATTGCTCATATTAGTAGCCGCCTTATATGCAGTTATGGCATCTTTCGTAGGAACATATATCGGACACGATGAGCCATAGAACACACTTGTTCCGAATGATGGCGGCGTTTCGCCTTCGAATACAAACTCTTGTGCATTTGACCAACCAATGAACGCCTCATTGTCTATTGAGGTGACACGTTCGGGAATGGTTATCGATGTAAGACCAGTGCAACTGTGGAACGCACGGAAGCCTATTTCCGTGACACCTTCGGGTATTGTTATTGATGTAAGACCTGTGCAACCAGAGAACACCTCATTGCCTATTGAGGTGACACGTTCGGGAATGGTTATCGATGTAAGACCTGTGCAACCAGAGAACGCATAATTGCCTATAGAGGTAACACCTTCTGGAATAATCAGTGAAGTCAAACCTGTGCAACCAGAGAACGCATAATTGCCCATTGTTGAGACACTACTTGGGATTGTCACCGAGGTCAAACCTGTGCAACCATTGAACGCAGATTCGCCTATCGAGGTGACACCTTCGCCCAAAACAAATTCTTCTACTTGGGATCCGAATATAGTTTTAAAGTTAGAACTGCTCGTATATGTTTTTGAAGCGATGGTATTGTTGTTGAGTGTTACCTTCGTCAAGTTGGTGCAACCACTGAACGCAGAGCCGTTTATTGACGTGACACTGCTTGGGATTGTCACCGATGTCAACCCAACGCAATTTTTGAACGTAGTAGAATAAATTTCTGTAACCGTATTGGGAACAACAACGTCGCCACCTGTGCCAAAATATGCTACAAGCTGTGTTTTTTCGGCATCGTAATATGCAAAATCCCCGTCAATAATGATACGTATTTCTGCTCCCCACGGCGAACCTTCGGCAGTTCCTGAGTATTGCAACAGAGGAACGTGATAAAAGGCATTATCCCCAATGGTAGAAACAGTTTCGGGAACTGAAACTGAACTTACGTCAGTAAAATTCCAAAAAGCTTTACTTGCAATGCTTATAACCGTAAAGGTATTGCCACAAGTGACCGTGGCAGGAATTGTCACAGTACCCGTTGTATTGCTGCTGCCTGTAAGTTCCACAGTGCTTTTGTTCAGTACACGGTAATTGAAGCCGTCTTTTGAGAATCTTAGATTCGCCGCACTTAAATCGGCTGTACTCTCGGTTATTATCGAAGCAATGGAATTACAATATTGGTATGCGTTTTCGCCTACTGTCGTAACATTGCTTGGAATGGTTGTCGAAGTCAGGTTCGTACAGTTATAGAACGCCTTTTCGCCGATGGTGGTCAGATTGTCAGGAAGGGTAATCGATGTAATCTTATTACAATCGCTGAAAGTATTGTATGGAAGATATTCACAGTTTGTGATGTTCACCGTCCGCAGCGATGAATAATATGAATACGAATATCTCTGTACGAATATGCTTTTAAAATAGAAGCCATAATTGTCTCCGTCGGGGTTTTCGGAAATTTCTGTTTCAACCATGGCAGGTGTGTATTTCTGAGTGCCAGGGAACGGGAGTGTCATTGTTTCCAACGCCATGCAGCCGTCAAACACTCCCCGAGCGATGGAAGTAACACTTTGGGGGATTGTAATTGTGGTCAGCGAAGTACAGTTCCAGAACGCACGGGCTTCAATGGATGTCACTTGGTTGAGCGAAACCGAAGTAAGTTTCGTGCAATTATAAAATGCACCTTCCAATATGGCAACATCATTGTCGGCGGCATCGATGGTGACCGTCTTCAATGATGAAGGGATATAATATGTTAGATCGTAGTGATCAGATTGAGATGTGTAAACATCTTGTTCGGTAGCCGTTCCACCCTCGTAACTTGTTGTCCCGAAAATACAGCCGAACGGATAGTGATATTGACTATAGTCATCAACAGCAAGAGCCGCACGACCCACAAATGGGAGTGTGATGGACTCCAATGCCGAACAGCCGCCAAACGCCGTAGAACCAATGCTGATAACCGAACGAGGAACGGTCACAGTGGTGAGGGAACTACAGCCGCGGAATGCACAGCTTCCAATTGTAGTTACGCCAGAGTTGAGCGTGAGCGAAGCAAGTGCCGAGCAACCGTCGAAAGCACAGTCGCCTATTGCCGTGACACTTCCGGGAATGGTTATTGATGTAAGACCAGTGCAGCCGTGGAAAACATATTTGCCTATATAAGTAATGGTATTCGAAATGGGAATCTCCGTAAGGTTGTCGCAGCCCTCGAATGCGTAGTCGTTAATATATTTACAGTTAGGATGAATCTGGCATGAAGTGATGTCGGTCGAAGTGGCTTTCATCAAATAAAGATACGGATTTGCTCCTGTACCTATGTACAAAGCATTGTCGTAACTGTTGTAAACTTCGTTGCTGCAACCTTCAAAAACATTTGAAGCAATGGTAATTTGTTCATTTGAGGCAGTAAGCACGACACTGGTAAGACTCGAACAGTCTTTGAACGCATAACTGCCTATTTTAGTGACACTGCTTGGAAGGCTTATCGATGTAAGAGCAGTGCAACCACTGAACGCATAATTGCCTATTGTGGTGACAGTGTTTGGAATGCTCACCGACGTAACCTGAGTGCGGTTTTTAAACGCCTCTTCGTCTATCGCGGTTACGGTGTAACTCTTATTGGAGTACGTAACGGTGGAAGGAATAACAACGTCCAAATTAAAATAATTGGGAAGTAACCTTGCCGTATTATCATCGAATAGTTGATACATGTAACCATCGATGATAGTAGTTGTCACCTCATTGGCGGCAAATGTTGACAGCGTGCCAACGAGCATTACCATTGTAAGTAGTAGTTTTTGTAAAACGTTTCATTGTTTTGTTTTTATGTTTAACAATCTATTTTTTCGTCCTAAAAGATTTCTCGCCCATCAATTTTTAGCTCACAATTCCGAACTTCTAATCAATAATGTGCGAATCAAAATTAGTTTTTTATTTATACAAAAGAAATTTACGATTGAAAATTTTACCCCACTCCCGCAAAGCAAGCACCAGCAAGCGCTGAGGGGTGAACGACATCTCGTTTTTTGAATCGGTCATATTAACAATCAACTGACATACAATAAATTACGAATTTTGCGGCATAAAAATCCACCCATCGTCGCATACTATTTTCACTCGTAAGTCATTCATTTTCAAAGAGAAAATTTTTTCTTAGGGGTGAAATTCGCAATCGGTCATATTCACAATCAACTGATATACAATAATTTACACGGGTAATATTTATTACTTTTTTTTGTGATTATTCTCGAAATAAGGATTTGGGAAAGAAATCCTTATTTCCACTGCGACGGAGCAAAACCCGTTTCATTCTTGAAATTTCTACGGAACGACTCCGTGCTGGAGAAGCCTGCCATAGATGCAATGTCGCAGATTGTATATGTGCCTGCGTGTATAAGTTTTTGGGCATATTCCACCCGATAATGGTTCACATAATCGGAAAACGTACGGCCAAAGTGTTTGTTTATCGATTCCGAAACGTAGGTTCTGTTACTTCCAACCGATTCCGCAAGTTCATTTATATTAAATCCTTGTTGCAAAAACAACTGCTTTTCCGCCATGACGTTCTCTATCGATGAGAATAAATAGTTGTCCTGTTCATCAAATTCGTTGTCAGCGGCTTTGGTTTCGCTGTTGAACTGTTCAACCTTGAACGTGTATTTGCTTCCTATGTACCCGAAGGCAATCGTAAGAATGGTAAACACAAACGACGGCACACAAAGAATATACGAACCGATGAACCATTCCCGTCCAAGTACCGACAGAATCACCGAACAAACTGCCGCCAAGAAATACAGAAGGGATATCACTATCGTACTTTTTACCGTCTTGTCGTCGATTGACGAATAGAAGTTACGAATCTTCAGATCGTATATGTAGAGCCGTCGATACGACAGTACACCTATCACAACCAACTGCCCCACACGAATGACACTCGCCAAAAATTCGCCATTCTCCCGCGGCCATCCGGAAACATATCCGACAAGGACAAACAGAAACATACAAACAGGCGGCGCCCACATCAAACATGTCTGTTTCATTGTCAATTTCATACCGTCGGTCAAACGGATGACATATAAATAATATGAAGGATAAACCGATGTGGAACATAAGAAATAGAGCAAATCCCACGCTGTAAAATGTGTGCATAAGTCACTGTTGTAATAAACGGCGTGGCAAAGAAACAATCCCGTCCCGACCAACATAAACAAGAATAACATCTTCTGGGCATTATCTCTGTTTTGTAGATGTATTCCGAGATATATTGTCCAGAAAAGACTTGCTAAGAACGGCAATATTTTAAACAACTGCTCTATCAATTCCATAGTGACACCAGATAACGAACAAAAAATTACTACTATACAACGAGTTATAAAATCTTATTTGTTTTTGAATATTTGTATCACTTCCCCCCGAAAATAAAGGTGTGCAATGATAACAAAAATATTTGAAAACGCTCGTGTATGACTCAAAAAACGTGCCACAGCGAAACAAGTAACACGAATGAAAATACGTTCGTATATAGGATTTCCACAGATGTCCATTTTGTCATAATTATTCATAATAAAAACGTATATTTACACGTTGAATCAAAAAATATAAAACTATGAACGTAAAAGATTTTATTATCGGAGCATGCACAGCCATAGTGGGTGTGGCTCTTGGTGTGGCAGTTTGCTGCTGCGTAGGAAATTGTGGTAAAAAATGTGACAAACCAATGCCTCCATGCAAAATGGAACAGGCAGAATGCTGCCCACAGGGCGAATGTTGCCCTGACGGACCTTGCTGCAAAAAAGGTGGTCCGAAACCTCCAGCTTGCGACCGCCGCAGACCACACAAGGCTTGTCCTATGGAAATGGCTAAGGAACTGAACCTAAGCGAAGAACAAATCGCCCAAGTGAAAAATTTGTTTGAGGCGCAAAAATCAGAGATGAAAGCCGCAAAAGACAAATTCGACGAGGCTTTCAAGTCAATTTTGACCGACGAGCAGAAAGCGAAACTTGCTGAAATGAAACCGCACAAAAAATGCGACAAAGGCAAAAAAGACAAAGACGTTGATGACGAAGACGACGAAGATTAATCTGTAGTCGGAATTTTTAGCAACCCTCTTGTTATTTTTTCAACAAGAGGGTTGTTTTTTTATAGAACATTGTATATTTGCTCCATCGAAAGTGGAAAGATTTGAGTTGATTGCAACCACGAAAAAAAATGCTAAAACAGCGCAGCTGCAATTATCTATACTCTTTCCCTTAGTGTGTAACAACTAAATTTAATTACATATATGGGATATTTATTTACATCCGAATCAGTTTCAGAAGGGCATCCAGACAAAGTTGCCGACCAAATTTCAGACGCAATTCTTGATGCATACCTCAGTCAAGATCCAAATTCAAAAGTGGCTTGCGAAACATTGGTAACCACAGGTTTAACCGTTTTGGCGGGAGAAATCAAAAGTACAGGCGTTGTAGAGGAACAGGAAATCGCACGCAATGTCATCAATCAAATCGGCTACAACAAGTCAGAATACAAATTCGACGGAAATTCGTGCGGTATTCTTTCAGCACTCCACCAGCAATCACCCGACATAAACCAAGGTGTGGAGCGCGCCAAGCCTGAAGATCAAGGCGCCGGCGACCAAGGTATGATGTTCGGCTATGCAATCGACGAAACCGACAACTATATGCCTCTTACACTGGACATTGCACATCGTTTGCTCATAAAACTTGCGGAAGTTCGAAAAGCAGGAAAGAATATGACCTATCTTCGTCCCGATTCAAAGTCACAGGTTACAATCGAGTACGATGAAAAAACAAACAAGGCTAAAAGAATCGACACGATTGTGATTTCCACACAACACGACGATCTTAACATTGCCGACAATGCAATGCAAAAGAAAATTTCCGACGACCTTCGTAAATATGTTATCAAACCTGTACAGGCAAGTTATCCGAAAGATATCCAGAAACTATTCGACCAAGATTACAAACTGATGGTCAACCCAACAGGAAAATTCGTGATTGGCGGCCCTCACGGCGACACAGGTTTAACTGGACGAAAAATCATTGTTGACACCTACGGTGGACACGGAGCTCACGGCGGTGGCGCATTTTCGGGTAAAGATTCATCAAAAGTTGACAGAAGTGCAGCATACGCAGCACGCCATATAGCAAAAAATCTTGTTGCCGCCGGTGTTGCCCACCAATGTTTGGTACAAGTGTCGTATGCCATCGGGGTTGCAAAACCAGTAAGCATCTACGTAAACACTTACGGAACATGCAGTGTTAAAAAAGCGAACGGAAAAACTTACACCGACGAAGAAATTGCAACAATCGTAGCGAAACTTTTCGACCTTCGTCCAAACGCAATTGTAAAACGTTTCGGTTTGACAAACCCGATTTTCCAAGCTACAGCATCGTACGGACATTTCGGAAGAACTCCTGAGATTAAGGAAGTGACTGTTAAGGGGAAGAAGAAAAAAGTTCAATTCTTTGGCTGGGAATTGCTCGACTACGTTGATGCAATCAAGAAAGAATTTAAGTTTTAAACTGTAGGCGGAATGTTTTCTGTAGATACATTTTATTTGTATTCAAAAACATTTCCTACATTTGTATAAACATTAAAATTTAAAAACTATGGTAACTTTTCTTATTGCAGTCTGCATTCTTGCATTCTTTATCCTTACAGGAAGTCTTAAAATTGTGCCTCAACGTGAGGCCTACATTGTTGAACGCCTTGGGAAATACCACCAAACGCTTTTGGCTGGTTTCCACATCATTATTCCGTTCATCGACCGTGTGGCTTACAAACATTCGTTGAAAGAACAGGCAATTGATGTGCCATCGCAAACATGTATCACCCGCGACAACATTTCCGTTGAAGTTGACGGTATTATGTATCTTCAGGTGATGGATCCCAAAAATGCTTCGTATGGCATTGATAATTACGCATTTGCATCGATTCAGCTGGCGCAGACTACCATGCGTAGTGTGATTGGTAAACTGGAACTCGACAAAACATTTGAAGAACGAGATTCCATTAACTCGGTGATAGTTTCGGCTGTTGACAAAGCCAGCGATTCTTGGGGTATAAAAATCACTCGATACGAAGTAAAAAACATCACTCCACCGCAAAGCATTAAGGACGCAATGGAGAAACAGATGCGTGCCGAACGTGAAAAACGTGCCATCATTGCTGAGTCGGAAGGTGCAAAACAAGCAAAAATCAATGCAGCAGAAGCAGCTCGCCAGGAATTGATTGCAAAATCCGAAGGTGAAATGCAGGCTAAAATCAACGTAGCCAACGCCGACAAACAGGAACTAATCGCCCGTTCCGAAGGTGAACAACAACGTCGTGTGAATGAAGCTGCCGGTAAAGCAAGTGAAATTGAACAAATTGCACGCGCAACTGCAACAGGTCTTCGCGAAATCGCATCGGCTATCGGTTCCGAAAACGGTACGGAAGCTGTAAACTTGCGCATTGCTGAACAATATTTAAATGAATTCGGCAAATTGGCGAAAGAAAACAACACGATGATTATTCCGCAAAACATGACGGACGTAAGCAGCGTACTTGCCACTGCAATGTCGGTAATCGAAAACTCGAAAAAGAAATAATTCGTTTCAATAGAGATTGTAAAAAAGGGAAGGCTTTTCTAAGAAAACCTTCCCTTTCTTTTTTATCATCCTTCCGAAAAATATGCTGATATTTTTCTGTATTCAAGGAAAATCCGCGCCCTCGACACACAACCGACATACTTACCGTTGCTAATTACTGGGAAATTGTAGTGCCCGCTTTTTTGGACAATCCGCACAACTTCGTCCATATTTTGGTCGGGAGTGAAGAAATATTCGGGTATGTACATCAACGTACGCACATCGATTTCATCGTAGAGTTCGGGCGAGAAAATCTTATCGCGGATATCGTCGAGCTTAATCATTCCGTGCATAAACCCTTCCTCGTCAACCACAGGGAAAATGTTGCGTTTGGAATGCTTTATAACCTCAACCAAATCGCCCAGAGTGGCACCTGGATCAATGGTAACAATGTCTGTTTCAATCAATTTGTTGATGTCGAGCAATGTAAGCACCGATTGGTCTTTATCGTGGGTAAGCAATTCCTTACGTTTCGCAAGCATATAGGTGTAAACCGACGTGTCCTCGAAAATGCGTACCGTTGCATACGAAATAGCAGAGACAAGCATCAAAGGGACAAAAAGTCCGTAACCGCTGGTGATATCGGCGATGAGGAAGATTCCCGTAAGGGGCGCATGAAGAACCCCGGCAATCATTCCACACATTCCAAGCAGTACAAATATTGATTCCGGAACACGAATATTGAAATACGAAAACAAAAACGAGATATACAATCCTATAACCGCACCAATAAACAACGACGGCGCAAATATACCGCCGACACCACCCGCGCCAAACGTAAGCGACGATGCTACAACTTTTATGAAAATAACCGACATGAACAAAATGCACATCATCATAAAACTGTTCGAACAATTCGCCCACAATGGTTGTTCAAGCAAAAACGAATAATCGCCCCGAAACGACATGTTGATTTCCCGAAATCCCTCTCCATAAAGCGAAGGGAAAAAGAACAAGATGACACCAAGTCCAAACCCACCGATATAGAGCCGTTTTTTCTTACTTCGGATTTTGGAAAATGTGTTGCTCATCAACACATACATTTTTTTGAAATACACCGACACAAAGCCTGTGATGATTCCCAGCACAATAAACGACGGAACATCCTGAAAACGGTAGTCGCGGTTAAACATATCAACCGAATGGAACAGCACGTCCTGCTCCAAAAAGAAATACGATGAGAGTGTGGCGATTGACGAAGTAAGCATCAACGGCACAATCGACGACATTGAAAAGTTTGCGTAGATAACTTCGAGAACGAAAATAACCGCCGCAATCGGTGCATTGAATATGGCGGCCATAACGCCAGCGGCACCGCAGCCTATCAGTGTTACGCACTGCTTGTAGTTCAACTTAAAAATCCGTGCGAAATTCGAGCCGAAGGCAGCTCCCGTCACAATGCTTGGTCCCTCCAATCCTACCGAACCACCAAAGCCAACGGTCAAAGCACTTTCCAGCATCGACGAAAACATGTTGTGCGGTTCTATCTCCCCTTTTTTACGGGAAATGGCATATAGCACACCCGGCACACCGATATTGGAATCTTTCTTTATGATGTATTTTATGGTAATCAGCGTGAGCGTGATGCCGACCATAGGCAAAAAGAAATACAGATAATTGAAGCCTGAAGCCGGCGAAAGCTGGTGTATTAAGAACTGAATACCATGTACCATAGACTTCAATGTAACGGCGGCAAGTCCCGAAACAATGCCCAACACCAGACTAAGCACATACATAAATTGCTTGTCGGTGATACGTTTCAGACGCCAACGATACAGGGTTACCCAGAATGATTTTCTCTTCGTTTTCATTGTAAATGCAAAAATAATTGTTTTGCAATACTAAAACGAGTTTTTGTTTCGTTTTATTTTAAAATTAAACGTGTTGCCTATGGATATACATTTTACTACTATTTCTCCAAAATCTTCTGAACTTCTTAAACATATTACAAGCAATCCTCAACAGCTAAAACTGTTACAGGATTACTGCAGAGCATTTTGCTGTATCAAGACAAAAGGGACCGGAACGGTGACAGTGTGGGTGAATTGAGGAATGTGCAATTCACACTGCATAATTCACAAACTGCTCGATATAGTATTTCAACGGATTAAAATTGAGAGAAAATACAAAGAAGAGATTTCCTCCCGAGGAAAAAACACATGAACCATGTCGTCAAACCCTTACTTTCTCTGTCGTGTCCGTAGCAATATAAATGAACCGACAAGGGTTGGTATAGCAATGTTTATTATCCAAATAATGAGGCTTATCTGAAAAACTATTGCCACTTGCGGTGTAAATGTTTCAAACACAAACATGGCAACGGAGCCTCGTATACCGATTTCGCCAAGTACAGTCGTGGGAATCACCGTAGTAAACAGATATGTGAGCGTAATGCCCACAAATACCTCCACTACGGTCAGTTCTGGTATCAACATTTGTATAAGTATGCCGAATTGTGCCGAAAATATGCAATAACGGAACATGCTGATGGCAAATACATGAAGTATATCGCGAACGCGATACAAACCTAACGAACGGACAATAGCGACATACATTTTCCGTCCGACCATTTTCAGTGTAACCAAACGAACCCAACGCTGTTTACGGCACACTACCACCATCACGACCAACGCAAACACTATCAGCAACGAAATCCATGCCGCACTCTCCACACTTTTAGTCAGGGGAAAGAAACATAAATACACAACCACTCCCAACACACCGAATGCCAACGTAGCAGCCAACTGAGTCATACTGCCTAAGAATGTGGCAACCACTGCGTTTCGCCGTCCTTTTTCAAGCACAATGGCGCGACCACCAATCTCCCCCACACGATTCGGCGTAATCAATGCCAATGGCAATCCTACCAATACGCCCGAAACCGCTTTCGTAAACGAAATCCGCTGACCGCAATTCACTAATTTCTGCCATTTGAGTGACTCCAAGCCCCAATTGGCAAACATCAATAAACAAACAATAATAAAGATAGGAAATGAGAAATGACTATCGGTAAATATCACCGACACATTACCTTCCATTGTCTTAAATTTATAGACAACATACCCCCACGCCACCACAAATATGATGAGCTTCAAGAGCCAAAGGAGTAGTTTCTTTAATTTGGAAGACATCACGCTATTTTTAAGTTAAAAGGGGAAACTTGCAATGCAGGTTCCCCCTTTTGTTTTGTTATATGGACGTGTACCTATCGAATGATTGTTACATCGCCCTTGATATTGAGAACTCTATGTTCACCCGTCGATGGATCTATATCTTCGCAAGTTGCCTTACATTGATATACATACACATCTTGTTTGCTAACAGATCCTTTATACATACCGTCCCATTCTTCGGCAATGTCTTGTGTTGACCACAACAACGTTCCCCAACGGTTGTAAATTCTCAATTCATATCCATTTTCGAGCACGCCTTCCTTGAATACTGGATAGAACGTGTTGTTTTCCGACAAATCAGGTGTGAATGCATTCGGGAATGTCATACCGCAGTTTGGATTTGGCACAACCTTCAATGGTTTTGACACCACATTGTTACAACCCCACATATTTTCCACAACCATCAACGATACCATAAAGTCACCGACTTCGTCATATTTATAAATGGCATCCTTGGTATTTTCGGTGTAAACACCATCACCAATGAAATCCCAGTAGAAATCGTAACTGTCGGCATTCTTCGTCAAGTTGGTGAATGTCACTTCCTTGTCAACAAAAATACTGTCGGTGTGACGAATGCGGCCTTCGTTCTTGAAGTACACATCCTCTGTAGCTTGATATGTGAAATCAGCTAACGGAATTCTGTGGATGAATACAGGCAATGTGTCGGTTACCGCACATGAACCACCAGCATCAGCATTTGCAACGTGCAATACTACAGAGTCACGGCCAACCTTATTCCACTGAATTGTCGCCATATCGCTTACTGGGTACGAAATATTTGTCAATGCTCCATAGCCTTCAAGTACCTCCCATGAGTAAGCCAATCGCATCGAAGGTATATTGTTGATTGCTTCGTAGTTAGCATATTCACCAACACAGACATGAGTCTTACCTTCAATGTCGATGTCAGGAACAGGCGTTACGAACACTCTTCTCTTTTCACCTTCTATATCACGGTCGCCTTTAGGATAAATATTCACCGTAATAGTAGTATTTTCAGTGCTTTCCCATAGAACCTCAATACGTGATGCAGTTGGATCGCCCAAAATAGTACCACCAGTTACTTCCCACCAATACAACGAACCTTGCGGATACGTAATGCTTGTAGAATACGTAGCTGTTGTATTTTCACACACATTCGGACCGATGATTTGTGGAATTGGTTGTTTCACAATCTCAATTTCACGGCTTACTTGCGTGTAGCAACCATATTCATCGGTTACTTCGTATGTCAACTTCAATGGTTTGATTTCCTCAGTTGTGAAAATATTTGTGCGTTGAGCCGCAGTATTTCCAATCATCACTTCTGGGCTTACCGTCCATTTGTGGGAAACGAATTCCACATCTTCGTCCGACGATGGATTACCGTCAACCACCAAGTAATCAGCCTTATTACCACGACTTGTGTAGTACAAACCATTCCATTCTGGCGAAACGATTATCGATGCTTTCGGTAACTGATGTACACGAACTTTGAACGTTACATCATCGAAGAAACCTGTTGCCTCGTTGTAAACATGCAAGTTGTAGATAGTTTGCGGTTTTGTTGGAGTAACCAACAAGTTGACATCGCTACCTAATTCATTTTGTTCATCGTCAGTCCACTTGTAGGAAAGTCTATTGATACTTTCTTCGTTACCCGACATGAATATTGGAATCAAATAAGTTGACTCACCCTGACACAATTCAACAGACTTGTCAGTCAAACAAACATCAGTTTCATCAACCAACTCGTTCGGTGAGATTTCCACTTCAGTTCCATCGCACAATCTACGTAACTGAGGAATAATCATTTCCGTTTGCAAACGGATAAATGCCGAGTCAACACAACCAAACTTATCAGTGATTTTATAGATGAAATCGGTTGTTTGATTGATTTTTCCTGTTGTAACAACTTGTTCGTTCGCACCAGAAGCAATATTGTTAGCAAGTGGTTCTGTCCATGCATGAGTGTATGGTCCAGTCGTTTCTTTGGTAATTTGACCTGTCAACTGAACATTCGACATGAAGTCAACCTCTTTGATTGGAGAACCATCAATATCAACGGTTGGATTTGGTTTAACTTCGACATTGAATACTTTTTCATCGCTACAATACATATCTCCGGCAATCACACTTACCTCGTAAGTACCTTCTTTCACAAAATTGAACTTGGTATCTTTTGTGTTTTTCGGAGAAACACTTCCAGTCCAAGAGTACGATGTTGGATTACCTTCAAGGATTTTTGCAGTGATTTCCAAATCAGTGCTTGCGCAGGCAATTTGGTCTGGAATATCGGCAAGTTTCACAGCTGGATAAACCATCACAGAAGTTTCATCAACACGAGGACAACCAAAATCATTGTCAGTGATGGTGTATTCCAACGTATATGTTCCAGTTTTTGGAGCATTGAAAATTGAACGTGTCACAACTGATTGGTCAGTGATGTATTTCATTCCTGTACCGCCAATCCATTCCATTGTGAACGAGCCTGGAAGACCTTCTTTGTTTATATCCAAAGTCAAATCAGCCTCAGCACAAACCGTATATTTCGGATCGAGTTTCAATGTTGGCAATGGTTTGATTGTAATCGCGGCATCGTCGGAACTTTGACACTCGTGGGCATCGGTAATTATAACCGTAGTCATCAACATAATTGATTCTTCGGTGTCGATAGTGAACTTAGCCACATTGTCCTGAGCCTGAATTTCATCGAAACCACTCCATGTATATTTGAATGGAGCCAAGCCTGTATTGCCCGGTTCTGCTGTCAATACACCCTCTTCGTTCGAACAAACAGCCATATCGTTGATTGTTACCGATGGTAACGGATCAACATTTACGGTGATAGGCAATGTTGTGTTACATCCGATAGAATCTGTAACTTTCAATGTAACCGTTTGAGCCCCTGTTACTTGTGAATTACTGAATGAATACGTTTCTTTTGTAATCACAAGCGGACTTTCTTCTTCTGTCCATTCGTATGAATAAGGAATAAAGCCACCTGAAACTTGTGGGACAATAGTTTTCACAGAATTTTGGCAAACTCGCAAATCAGTACCGCCAAGGATTGAGATTTGAGGATTGTCATAAACCGTAATCAATTTCTTGTCGGTTGTTGGATCGAATGTTTTTTCGCCCACGCAACTCAATTCCACTTGATACATACCAGCATCAGCCGATGCAACCTCAATCGTTTTTTCCGTAGAAATCACCGTTGACGCATCTTTCATATTGTACCATTTATAGCGGTAATCGCCAGTACCACCCGAAGGTAATGCTTCCAACGTAATTGTAGTACCCTCACACAAACTATCTTTTTGTACGATTGTAACCTTCAATGGTTGACCAATTACAGTAACTATCACCTCGTCGGTATTCGAGCAAGATTTTCTATCGGTTACTTGCAACGTGTACACTGTAGTTTCCAACAAATTACCTTTTGGATTTTGCAATATCGGGCTTGTTATCAATGAATCGGCAGGACTCCACAAATATGTGTAGTCTGGTGTACCACCACTTGCACTACCCGACAATTCAAAATCTTCGCGCCAGTTTACGGTGAAATCTTCACCAGCATTTGCTTTTGGCAATTCAAGACCTTTGATTGCAATAGTATCGGTTCCAACGCAACCTTTACCATCTGTGATCATCACACCAATAGTAAACACGCCAGTTCCCGTTTGAGTATATGTTGGAGTTTCCACATCGGTACTGCTCAATTGTGTTGTATCGCGATACCATTTAATAGTGTAGGTAGGCGTATTCTTAAATGTTACTGTCGGCGACAATGTTTGAGTACCACCAGCACAAACTTCTCCTTGTCCATCAATTGTTACCTGAGGCAACGGTAAAGCTGTTACATATCCCGATGTGAATCCTTTACACGTTGTTTTGTTATCAGTAACATTCAATTCCACTTTATAATTTTGTGGTTCTGTAGAACCAACTTTTTCCGGCAAACGTACTTTTACTGAACTTGTGTTATCGGCAGTGATGAAACCAATTGGCGACGTCCATTGATAGGTGACATCAGTCGACGAAGTGTTTGCTGCCAACGTGAGAGTATCGTTTGAACAACCGGTTGGGTCTTTCGTTATGAAATCAACAATAGGAAGCGGATTAACAACGAATGTGCCAGTAGCCTCAGCAGAGACGCAACCTACGTTCGATGTAACACGCACAGTAACTGTCTTAGTTCCTGCTGTTGACACATCCAACATTGGAGTTGCCTCAGTTGATTTCACATCACCATTCCATTCATACGAATATGTTACCGATTGATCGCCACCAGGAATACTTGGAGTTGCACTGATTTGAACGCCACCTTCGCGTACACAAATCTTATCCTTCGGATCAACTTCAACAGTAGGACGAGGATTTACACGGATTGAAACTTCTTCAGATGTATCCTTACAAGAATTTTGGTCTGTCATTATTACTTTGAAACGATGAGAACCATACACATTCGAAGCGAATTTCGGATTCGAAATGTTGGTTGCCGACAACGCCGACAAACTTTCCAAAGATTCCCATGTGTATTTCGCATTCACCGAACTACCTTTCTCTATTATCGTTCTAAATTGAACACTATCACCAACACAAGTCATTGATTCAGCAATCTGGGCTGAGATCACTGGTTTTTGGAATACTTGCGCCGTTACATTCTTAGTGGCCTTACAACTGTTTTTATCCTGAACAGTATATGTTAAATAATATGTACCTTCGGTTGCTTTCTTGCTGACCACAGCCTTGGTTCCCGTCAACGACGATGTAAGCACCTCGGTATTGCCCGTCCATTGTGATTCATACGCTGGCGTGCCACCAGTTACAGTTGCCTCCAATTCCATACCGATGCCCTCGCAGGCTTTTTTGTTTTCCAACGAGATTACCGGATTAGCATAGATTGTCTGTATTTTTGTTTCAGTTGCAACATTTTCGCCAGTTTTACCACCTTCATCGGTTACAGTCACTTTCACAACCACATCACTTGTTGGGTTCTTTAACACAACAACAGAATCGTTTACAAGTTCGTACGACGCACTAATATCCCAACTATAAGTGAACGGTCCAACACCACCGACACGTTTTGCGTCTATTGTTACATCCGTACCGGCACATACTGGTGTCAAGTCGAGTTTCACCTCTACAGGCACATATACATCGACAAGCACTTCGGCAGAACCCGAACAACCTGTATTCGTATCGGTTACATCAACCTTGAAATACGTAGGACGAATCAATTCTTTTGTTTTTGGACTCAAGATTGACGTGCTTTCCAACAAACTTGCATTTTCCCAAGTCAATTCTGTTGAGTTCTTTTCAACAACAGCTTGTTGCCAAGCATACGAATACGTGCCATTTACAGGTTTTACCGTTCCCGATAATTGAGCTTGTTTCTTATCTCCACCATTCAACTGACCTGTTGTGTTCGTCAATGTAACATCAACCTTAGGATTAACCGTTACTGTAACAGAGTCGAAATTCTCACAGCCATCTTTTGTAATGGTATAAAGGATTTTATACGTTCCTTCGCCAACCGACGGACTAAATACTGAACCTGTAACACCTTCTTCTGCAGTATAAACACCACCAGCAGGCGATGCCGATAACGCAACATCTTCAGCATCTTCACAAATTTCAAAGTCTTCGAATGTGATAGCAGGAACTGGAGTTACGTTAACCGTAAGAGTTGCATACGAAGGACACCGTCCTTTGGAATCTTTAGGATCAGTTACTTCAGCATAGAACACCGTTCCATCGGCAACAGGAATTTTTGAATCCGAGCCACCAATCATCTGGGTGTAGTTCTTATCTTTATACCATTTCACAGTTGCCCTTGTGTCATCGGTTATATTCTTTCGTTCATCATCAAGTACAATCATACCCTGCACACCAGAACCTATGCCATGAACCTGACATTTCTTGATGGTCGCATCGTGAACTTCAGGTATAGTTGCAACATTGATGGTAAGTGTACCAAGTTGAGTTTCATCGCATTCATCTTCAACCGACACATAGAACACATGTTCACCCGATGTCATTTCAACAAATTCAGGATTTTCCACTGGATTTTTCATTGCCGCATCGGTAAACCATGTTCTTGTTGCAACCATTGCTCCACCAGTCACATAGTTGTAACGAGTCAAATCGAATTCTTCAACCTTGCTACCCGTTACACAAGTATCGGCCAACTGAACCATACGTTTTTCACGTCCTGGGTTACGAACCGACAGATACACCATCGTTGTGTCTGAACGAGTTACATCGAAATAGTTCCATACTATCGCATACAATGAATCGCCATCGGTAATAGTGTAGTTCTTTGATTCTTGTGAAGTATTCAAGACTTCGATTCTATCTTTTGTATAATAGGTAATGTTGTCAATATAATATCCATACGTTTTACCATTTCTATCGTACCAGCTCTCACTGAACACACGGATACGCAATGTATCGATTCGGTTTAACTGACCTTGATAGTCATCCAAATCAATTTCCACATGCTCCCAATCCGCACGATACAAACTATCTGGCTGATTATTTACTCTGTTGAACGCTGGCAATGTTGTTACCCATTCCGTAGCATTTTCACCTGAACGGTTCGACATATCAACATATACACGATGTTCCTTCGTTCCATTTTGTAGGAACGTGCTATCGTAACGAATATCAAAAGAAATTTTGCTTGTTTTGTCCAAAGTCAAGTTATCTTCCGAAACGTCGAGGGTTAAGAATACACTCTTCTGGCTTTCCGAGCCGCTCACACCCAAATATTTATCTGTCCACGTTTCGCCAGTTTTTGTTAAATAACCTATTTTGGAAGATGAATTCACATCATCAATTCTTGGATTAGTAACAACGCTATACGAACCGTTGAAAATCTTCATTTTAGAACTGTTTGGTCTATTGCTTTCTGCATCTTCAACAACTACAGTATCTGCCGACACGAATTTATTGAAGTGGTCAACATAAAAACCAGTCAGCAAACCACGACGACCAACAATAGTATCGTTCAAGTTATACAAATCATAATACTGACTCATATCGTTGTTTGGCGATAATTCTGGTGTATAGCACACTGTATCGTGTACATTATTCAAGTCAACTGGCTCAACTATTTTCACCAACAAACTCCGCTCAACAACACCATGACAATCAGTGGTAATAGTTGCCACATATTTATAAATTCCCAATCCATCAATAATTGCATACGGATTTTCCACATTTGGATTATCCAAATAATATGGCGAATCAAGTGCTGCCCAATCGTGTCCATCCCACATATACCCTTTCCATTTAAACTTATATCCACCATCGGCAAGCAAACTTACCTTTGTGCCACGAACCACAGTAATGCTGGTATCGTTGTTGTTCACAATTATAGCTTTAGGGTCATTATCGCTAAAACGAGAGAAATATCCATACATGGAACCCATCAAACGATAGCCTTGTCCATCTCCCCAATCATGCGAAGCCGAGTTCATCATACCCATGTGGAACAACGAAGTACTATTTTGTAAGTAATATGCACCTTCTGGCAATTCACTCTGGCTAAAACGAACTTGCGCAACCTTCCACTCATTTCCGTTAATTAAGAAACTTGTAAACGAAGCATTTTCAATTGCATTGGATTTTTCACCATTCAACAAGAAATCGTGTTCTCCATCGCCCTTCACCATCAAGTTCATATAAAACTCCTGGCCATTTTCAGAACCATACGTTCTCACAAACCCCACTTTATAGGAACCAGTACAAAATTCAACAGAAGGCAACAACGCACCAGCAACCTCACACTGATAACCAGACACATGGAATGCATACACTGGATTAGTTGCAGAAATATGAGTATATAAATCATTTGGATCGAGTTCTATAGACACTGCTTCTCCGCTATTTAACGTAGAACCATATGGAGCCCCTTCCACATAAACATCTGTTCCATCAGTAGTCGCCGTTATTGTGACAAATTCTTTATAACCACTGTCTTTGTGCCCTTGTCCTTGTACCACAACATATTCCTTTCCAATCACAGAAACAGGAACAATCTGGTCGCCAATATAATCCTCGCAATCACCCGACTTAGTAAAATAATCTGGGTATGCAGAGTCGTCACCAACCGTAACAGCAATTGGTTTTGTAGATGTAATGTGTGTTCCCGACATACGAGCCGCAAGATTTTGACCGTATGCACGTACCACATAGGTTTGTCCTCTTTGAAGCACTACCGTTTCACTCTCACCCTTTGCCAAGCCAACCGTTCTCGTAGTTGGAGTCACAGTTACTTTTGTATTATTTTGCGTAGCAACAATAACTAAATACGAATATGCAGGGTCAGATATATGATTACCATTCACACCACCAGCATTCGGATATTCCGACGTTGGTTGTTCTTCACCGTTTCCTTTGTTGTGATATGGGTCATTGACCATTCGATTCTGGAATGGAGCATAAAACTCCTTACCAAGAGCATTTTGTCCTTTTAGCGAGAAAATATCTGTGTTCAACACCGAAGCAATTTCGTAATACGCTGTTATCAAAGCGTTTGAACGGATATAAATACCTTTGTCTTCAACAATTTGTTGTGTATTGCTACATTGGATTTCGTCTATCATATCGGTCAAATCTACGGTAGCTGTGCTATTTGCGTTGATATGCACATTCGCAATTGTTTTTCCCGTAGCTGGCATTGTTACTTGCACATCGGCATCAGCATCCTGCGTAGCCAAACGCAAATACACCGGGCGGCCACCCACTTTATACTGATACTCGGTTGGCCATTGCGGAGCATGGTCTATATTGGCATACGGAGCAGCGAACCAGAACTCAAAGTCAACCTGTGCGAAACCGACTAAAGATGAACAGAGTAAACAAATGATTCCCAACAAGAATCGCTTAAAACATGATGACATAAGCATAGTATTTTCGTGTTTGATATTCATAATTTTCACTAAAGACAATTTAACCACTACATAAGTTTCATAAATCCGTCAAAATAACGAATTTTTAAGGAAAAAAACAAACAGATTTCATTTGATGTTACAAACAAAATGATGTTAATTGTTGTGAAACACAAAAAAAAAGAGAAATCCGTATACGGATTTCTCTTTTTGTAGATGCCAACTAACCGAGGATTACTCAGCTTTTGCTTCTGGAGTTTCCTCAACAACTTCAGCGTCTTTTACTTCTTGCGCTGCAGCTGCTTTAGCTGTTGTTGATTTTTTACGACTTCTGCGAACTGGAGCTTTCTTTTCTGGAGCTGCAGCTGCTTTCTTCGTATATACATCGTTAAAGTCAACTAATTCAATCAAACACATTTCTGCAGCATCACCAAGGCGAGTGCCAAGTTTGATGATTCTTGTGTAGCCACCTGGACGGTCGCCAACCTTAGCAGAAACTTCGCGGAACAATTCAGTCACAGCATATTTGTTCTGCAAATAACGGAACACCATACGACGAGAGTGAGTTGAATCGTCTTTTGAGCGAGTGATAATTGGATCAACATATTTCTGTAGAGCTTTTGCTTTTGCTACAGTTGTTTTGATTCTTTTGTGCATGATTAGGGAAGTTGCCATGTTCGACAACATTGCCAATCTATGTTCGTGTGTTCTACCTAAATGGTTTACTTTTCTTCCGTGTCTCATCTCTTTCTATTCTTTATCCAATTTGTACTTTGAAATATCCATACCGAAGTTCAAGTTCAATGATTCCAATAACTCATCCAATTCGGTAAGTGATTTTTTACCAAAATTTCTAAATTTAAGCAAATCGTTTTTGTTGAATTGAACCAATTCTCCCAATGTTTCAACATCGGCAGCCTTCAAGCAGTTCAATGCTCTCACGCTCAAGTCCATGTCAACCAAACGAGATTTAAGCAACTGGCGCATGTGAAGGATTTCTTCATCGAATTCCTCATTGCCGAACTTATCATCAGCATCCAATGTAATCTTCTCGTCGGAGAACAACATGAAGTGTTGAATCAAAATTCTTGCTGCTTCTTTCAATGCATCTTTTGGATGGATGGAACCATCTGTCTTTATTTCGAGAACAAGTTTTTCATAGTCGGTTCTTTGTTCCACACGATAGTTTTCAGTGAAATATTTCACATTAACTATAGGAGTGAAAATTGAATCCACTTGAATGATGCCAAATTCGCCATCAACTGGTTTGTTTTCTTCTGCAGGAACATATCCACGACCTTTACCAATCCAAAAATCAATCGTTAATTTGATTGAAGGATCCATATTACATAACACCAAGTCAGGATTAAGAACTTGGAAGTTAGTCATAAATGCATTCAAATCAGCAGCGGTCAACGAAGACTTTCCAGCCACGGTAAAAGTGAAATGTTCACTTTGTACAGCTTCGGCAGTTGTTTTCTTGAAACGAATCTTCTTGATATTTAAGATTATTTCAGTAACATCTTCCACAACGCCCTTGATGGTGGTGAACTCATGGTCAACGCCTTCGATTTTAATATTTGTCACTGCATAGCCTTCCAAAGCAGAAAGCAATACGCGGCGGATAGCGTTACCCACAGTCGTACCATATCCTGGTTCCAATGGACGGAATTCAAATACTCCGAAACGGTCGTCCGATTCAAGCATTATAACTTTATCGGGTTTTTGAAATGTTAAAATTGCCATAGATAGAGCCTCTTGATTATTATTTAGAATAAAGTTCTACGATTGCTTGTTCTTTAATGTTTTCTGGAACTTCAGAACGATCCGGAACATTGAGGAATTTACCCTGCATTTCAGATTTGTCGAATTCCAACCAAGCATATTTGCTTACTGAATTTGTGCTTAAAGAACTCGTAATTACTTCCAACGATTTTGATTTTGGACGAACTGCGATAACCATGCCTGGCTTAACAGAGAAAGAAGGAATGTTCACAACCTTTCCGTCAACCATAATATGGCCGTGGTTTACCAACTGACGAGCGGCGCGGCGTGTAGGTGCGATACCCATACGGAACACCACATTGTCTAAACGTTGTTCCAATAATTGAATCAAAATTTCACCAGTGATACCTGGTCTTCTTTCTGCCTCGGCAAATAAGTTAGCAAACTGACGTTCCAATACGCCGTATGTATATTTTGCCTTTTGTTTTTCCATCAACTGAACACCATATTCAGTCTTTTTACCTCTTCTTTTAGAAGGACCATGCTGACCTGGAGCATAGTTCTTTTTTTGTAGAGCGCTATCTGGACCGTAAATTGGTTCACCGAATTTACGGGCAACTTTTGATGTTGATCCTGTATATCTTGCCATCTTTTCTTACAATCAATTAAATTAAACTCTTCTTCGTTTTGGAGGGCGACAACCATTATGTGGAAGCGGAGTAACGTCAACGATTTCAGTTACTTCAATCCCCGCATTGTGGATTGTGCGAATTGCAGATTCTCTACCAGCTCCAGGACCTTTCACAAAAACTTTCACTCTACGCAATCCTAAATCGAATGCTTCTTTCGCACAATCTTGTGCAGCTACTTGAGCAGCATAAGGAGTGTTCTTTTTTGATCCACGGAATCCTTTACGACCAGATGAAGACCATGAGATTACTTGACCTTCGCCGTTTGTGATCGTAACAATAATGTTGTTGAACGAAGCGTGAATGTGGGCTTGACCCGCAGCTTCTACTTTTACAACTTTTTTTACAGACTTTGTCTTTTTAGCCATACCGTATCAATTATTATTTAGTTGCTTTTTTCTTGTTTGCAACAGTTTTTTTCTTTCCTTTTCTTGTTCTTGCATTATTCTTTGTAGATTGTCCACGAACAGGAAGTCCCAAACGGTGACGGATTCCTCTGTAACATCCAATATCCATCAAACGTTTGAT
>JAFZOY010000018.1 GCA_017552705.1 Bacteroidales bacterium | reverse complement strand
TTGCTCCAACCGAAACCACATCGGTTAGTGTAACGTTCACAAACGAATCAGGTTGTGAAAGCGAAGCATCAACAACAATAACGGTTAACGAAATTCCAGAAAAACCAGTTGCCCAATCAGTTTCGTACTGCCAAAATGCTGAGGCTCAAATTTTAACAGCAATTGCTGATGGCAAGTTGAAATGGTATATCGGCGACGAAGCGAGCGCGACCGCGCCAGTTCCAAGCACGGCAGCTGTTGGCGAAACAACATATTATGTAAGTCAAATAGTTAATGGTTGCGAAAGCGAAAGAGCCGAAGTGGCGGTAACTGTATATGATTTGCCGACTATAGAAATAAGCGGCAACGATGATGTTTGCGAAGGCGAAGAGGTTACTTTGACCGCTTCTGCAAACAGCGATGGAGCATTCTCGTGGTCGAATGGTGACACGGGAGCAACTACAACGTTCACACTAGATGAAACAGAAACTATTACGGTAACATTCGTAACTGACCAAGGTTGTACGAGCCAAGCATCAACCACAGTAACGGTGAAACCAATTCCTACAACACCTTCTGCTGAAAATGTTGCATACTGCCAAAATGTTGAAGCCGAGCAATTAACGGCAACAGCAGATGGAGACTTGCAATGGTACGAAACAGCGAATGGCGGTACGGCAAGCGCAACTGCACCAACACCAAATACAACTGTGGTTGGTGAAACCAATTACTATGTAAGCCAGATTGTGAATGGTTGCGAAAGTGGAAAAACAGCGATTTCGGTAACTGTGAATGAAAATCCATCTGTAACCATTACAGCCGATAAAGATGCAATTTGTTCTGGCGAAACTGCAACGTTGACCGCATCGGTAGGTGGCGATGGAAGTGGTACATTCGCATGGTCGAATGGTGGCACGGGAACAACCACAACGATTACGCCAGATGAAACAGAAACTGTTACGGTAACATTTGCAACTGAACAAGGTTGCACGAGCCAAGCATCCGCAACTGTGGAAGTGCTTCCAATTCCAGAAATGCCAATCGTTGAACCTGTTTTATATTTCCAAAATGCTGAAGCAGAGCAATTAACGGCAATAGCAGATGGAGAATTGCAATGGTACGAAACAGCGAATGGCGGTACGGCAAGCGCAACTGCACCAACACCAAATACAGAAGAGGTTGGTGAAACTACCTATTATGTAAGTCAAATTGTAAATGGTTGCGAAAGTGAGAAAGCTGCAATAACCGTATCTGTGAAATCTGTTCCTGTCGTTCCAATCGCCGAAATACCAGATGTAGCGGTAGATGAGGAAGGTCAGGTGACGACAATAGAATTGTCGGATTACTTTGCAGGTGGCGAAAGCGAGGAAATAGTCTATACGGTTACTTCTTCCGATCCATCTATCGTATATCCTGTAACCCGTGGCGATGAATTGGAATTCGTGCAATATGGTTCGGGTACGGTTACTATTACTGTAACTGCAACCGCAGGAACTACTGTTACGAGCCAGACGTTTACCATTACGGTTAATCCAAAACCTGACCAACCAACGAAACCATGTGAACTTTCGGTGCTGCCGGAAATTACTAACGTGACTTGTTTTGGCGGCGAGGACGGAAAAATTGAGATTTCGGTTTCGGGTGGTGCTGAGCCATATCAATACAAATGGAACACAGGACGTACAAGTAAAGGAATATATGCTGCTGCCGCTGGAGAATATTCGGTATTAGTACGTGACTCACTCGGGTGTACCACAACAAGTACGTTCACTATCGAAGAACCAGCGGAAATCGTTGTTACTGAAAATATTACAAATCCAAGTTGCGGAAACTCAAACGGTGCGATTTCCATCATGGTTGAAGGTGGTACAGCTCCATACACTCAACGCTGGTATTCAGGTAATGGCAATGCTTTGGAATCACTCGAAAATCTGCAAGGTGATATATATGAGGTAGTTGTGGTTGACAAGAATTCTTGTAAATTGCGAAAAACCTATGCATTGCAGGAAAGCGGTGCACCTTCGGTTACGCTCAAGAGTGCAAATGCGTCGAAGTGTAACGATGCCACTGGTAACTGCGAAATCGAGATTTCTGGCGGCGAGCCATCATACACAATCGTTTGGAGCGATTCAACTGAGGTTTGGAACGACATGAACCGTCCGGCGTTGTTGCCTGGCACATACACCGTTACGGTAAATGATGCGGCTAATTGCCGAAGTGTGTTGTCGGTAACTATTCCTACCATAACATTCAAACAACCAGAAATTGCGTTGGTAACCGTTGGTCAGGAGTCGAACAAGAACCTCGTGATTTGGCAGAAACCCGAAACTGATGTGATAGACCACTACACCGTATGGCGTGAAGGCGACGAAGATGGAAAATACGATAAGTTGGGTGATGTAGATTTCCACGAAACCAGCATATTCGTTGACGAAGATGCCGACATTTTATCTCAGTCATGGCGTTATAAACTTTCGGCTACCGATGTCTGCGGCAACGAATCTCCGATGAGCAAGGAACACAAAACACTTTTCTTGCAAAAGAATCTCGGTTTGAGTGGCGAAGTGAACCTGATTTGGGACAGCTACGAAGGTATTCAGTACGCATCGTACAACGTGTACCGCATAACTCGTTCAAGTTCCGAATTGGAGTTGATAAAGAAAGTTCCAGCTCGTTTGAACATGTACACCGATGTGAATCCTCCTGCCGACATCAAGGGATACTATGTTGCAATTGTGTTGCCAGAGGAAATTGACGAGAATGCGCCGTTGAAGGCAGAAAGTGGTCCATTCGCGTTGGCTATCAGTAACATTGCGGAAATGGAAAACAAAGACGAAGATGCTATTAGTGAAATTAGCGGCTTGTCGGCAGTGGTTTATGCAAAAGAACGCAATATCATAGTCGAAAATCAACAAGTTAGTGATGTTGTTGTCTACGACATAGCAGGAAAAATCGTTGCACAAAAAGAATCAGTGAAAGATATAACCATTCCTGTGAAAAATGTAGGCGTGTACGTGGTTCAGGTTGGTAACAAAACTTGTAAAGTTGTAGTGGAATAGTGTGAAAACCGATAAGAAAAAGGTTATCTTGTTTGTCAGCAACGATTTGGTGTGCGACAATCGGGTGCACAAAATGGCATTAACGCTGATGAAGGCGGACTTCAACGTGCTTGTGGTGGGACGGAAATTACCGAAAAGCCTGCCCTTGCACGATGTTCCCTACGAAACAGAACGTTTGAGGTTTATATTTACCAAAGGCGCTTTGTTTTATGCTGAGATGAATCTTCGTTATTTCCTGTTCTTACTTTTTCGCTCGTTCGACATTGCCACCGCAAACGATTTGGACACACTCTTAGGCGTGTATTGCGCTACTTGGATTCGTCGCAAACAAATAGTTTATGACAGCCACGAATATTTTACCGAAGTGCCTGAACTTGCGCATCGCCCCTTTGTAAAACGAATTTGGACGGCGATAGAACGCTGTTTGTTTCCCCGATTGAAAAATTGTATAACTGTTTGTGAATCAATTGCAAACATATACGCAAAAACATACGGCGTGCCTGTTCGGGTAGTGCGGAATCTTCCGTTTTTGCAGGAACAATACATTGAAACTCAACGAAATAATAAATTGATTTTGTACCAAGGCTCGTTGAATGTTGGACGTGGTCTGGAGATGCTTATTTCTACTATGGAATTTCTTCCCGATGCGAAATTGCTCATTGTTGGCGATGGCGATATTAGAGTTGAATTGCAGAATCTTGTCCGTCAGAAAAAACTTGACGATAGGGTAGAGTTTGTTGGGAGAGTGCCGTATTCCGAGGTTGAAAATTATACACAAATGGCAGCTATTGGCGTTTCGTTGGAGGATGATTGCTGTGCGAATTACCGTTTTGCGTTGCCGAATAAACTCTTCGACTACATTCAGGCGCGTAAACCTGTTCTCGTTTCCGATTTGCCTGAAATGGCTCAGATTGTCCGTCAGTATTGTTGTGGCGAAGTTCTGCAAAAACGTACTGCGCAAGATTTGGCGGAACAGATTCGTGAATTGTTGGCAAATCCGGAAAAATTACGTGAATATATTGCAAATTGCGAAACCGCTGCTCATGAATTATGCTGGGAACGTGAGGAGCAGCAAGTGTTGAACGTGTATTCACACTTATTGTAGTTCCTCAGGGTCGATACGCAGATTATCAATGATGAATTGTTGACGGTCGGGAGTGTTATCACCCATATAAAAGCTCAAAATATCATTGATTTGCGTGTTGTGGTCGATTATCACAGGTTCCAAACGGATATCTTTCCCAATAAATACAGAAAATTCATCAGGTGAGATTTCTCCCAAACCTTTGAATCGTGTGATTTCTGGGTCGGAAATCGATTTTAATGCTGCAAGACGCTCATCTTCGGTGTAGCAATATTGCGTTGTTTTTTTGTTACGAACGCGGAAGAGAGGCGTTTGCAGTATATATACGTGTCCTTCGCGGATAAGGTTCGGACAGTACATAAGGAAAAACGAAACCAGCAACATACGGATGTGCATACCGTCAACATCGGCATCGGTGGCAATGATTACTTTGTTGTAGCGAAGGTTTTCAAGAGAACCTTCAATATCCAATGCGGCTTGTAGAAGATTCAACTCCTCGTTTTCGTAGATGTCCTTTTGTTTCTTTTTATACGCATTGAGCGGTTTTCCACGAAGACTGAAAACTGCTTGCGTGGCTGCGTTTCTCGATTTTGTGATGGAACCACTTGCCGAGTCACCCTCGGTAATGAAAATACAAGTCTCATCCCTCAGTTCATGGTTAGTGTTGTAGTGTACACGGCAATCACGGAGTTTACGGTTGTGGAGGCTTGCGCGCTTTGTCATCGCTTTGTTGCGCACCACGTCGATGGCCTTGCGTTCCTTTTCGGAATCCTGGATTTTCTTTGCCATCACCTCGGTTACTTCGGGGTGTTTGTGCAAATAATCGTCAAGTTCCTGTTTAACAAAATCGTTGACGAATTTGTTTACAGAAACACTTCCTTCCTGCGGAGCCATGTCGCGCGAGCCGAGTTTCACCTTTGTCTGGCTCTCGAATACAGGCTCTTCCACATTGAGCGCAATAGCTCCAACCACGCCATTTCGGATGTCGGCAAGTTCCTGATTTTTATTGAAGAACTCTTTGATTGTACGTCCGATTGCCTCGCGGAACGCTGCTTGGTGGGTACCGCCCTGAATCGTGTGCTGACCGTTCACAAACGAGAAATAATCCTCGCCGTTTTGTTCAGTGTGCGTCAATGCTATTTCAATATCCTCACCTTTTAGGTGGATAATCGGATATAACGGTTCAATTTGGTCTTTTTGGAACGTTTCCGTCAACAAATCGAGGAGACCGTTTTTGGAATTGAATTTTTGTCCGTTGTAATTGATTGTGAGGCCAGTATTTAGGTACGAATAATTGCGCATCATCGTTTCGATGAAATCGTCGTGGAATGCGTAATTTTCAAAAAGTCCTTTGCTGGAATCTGGCTCGAATTCTATGAGCGTGCCGTTTTGTGAATTGTTCTCGTCTTTTATTACGGTGCTATCGTTCACCAACACACCTTGTTTGAATTCTATGCGGCGTGTTTCACCATTACGGAACGATTGGGCGGAAAATTTCCATGAAAGTGCGTTAACTGCCTTTGTACCAACACCATTCAAACCCACAGATTTCTTGAAAACCTTCGAGTCATATTTTGCACCAGTGTTCAAAATCGAAACACAGTCCAATAATTTTCCCAGCGGAATACCACGGCCATAGTCGCGAACCCGAACTTTGCCGTCTTTTACGGTCACATCGATTACTTTTCCTGCGCCCATACGGAATTCATCGATGGAGTTGTCGATTACTTCTTTAATGAGCACGTAAATTCCATCGTCGGAATGGGAGCCATCGCCTAATTTTCCGATGTACATACCCGGACGGAGGCGGATATGTTCCACACCTTCGAGCGTCTTAATGTTTTCTTCGGTATATTCTACGATTTCTGCCATCTGCTATATTCGGAATTTGGTACAAAGGTACTTTTTCCTACGGAATCGAAAGAATTTATTAATCATGAATAATTTACGAGTTATGAACAAACGAGAATTATTTTGATATTTTCCGTATCTTTGATACGATTATAAGATTTACTCTAAATTGCAAATCGTAATTGTATGAAACATATTTTAACTCTCGCCGGAATCGTTCTTGCCGGCACAATGGCTATGACAAGTTGCTCAAAAAATTACAAGAAAACCGACAATGGCATTGTCGTCACCACCACCGACAAGCAACAGGTGCGTTTGCAGGTGGTTTCGCCAACAATTATCCGTGTGACAGCCACGGTTGAAGATGAGTTTTCAAAGAAAGAAAGTCTCGTGGTTCTTCCGCAGGAGAAATGCGATGATTGGAATGTATCCGAAGATAACGGATTTGTAACGGTCTCTACCGCGTTTGTTTCCGCTTCGGTAAACGAAAAAACGGGTATTGTCACGTTCAAGGATATGGACGGAAACGTGTTGCTGCAAGAATCTGAGAAAGGCAAGTCGTTCCAACACGTTGATGAATTTCCGTGGATGGAGCATGGCAATCAGGAACAGCACGAACATTGTGTGGTAAAGGATTGCAAGGATTCATACTATCGTGTGCGCGACCAGTTTGAGTCGCCCGACGACGAGGCGTTCTACGGCTTGGGCGGCCACCAGCACGGCTTTATGAACTACAAGGGAAAAGACGTGGAACTTGCGCAGCATAATATGGTTCCTTGCGTGCCGTTCCTCTACTCGAACAAGGGATATGGAATTTTGTGGGACAATTATTCCATAACTCGTTTCGGCGACCCTCGCGAATATCAGCCAATTTCCGATTTGAAACTGTACGACAAAAACGGCAAAGAGGGCGGACTCACTGCAACATATAGGTTGACATACCGAACTGGCAATGACATTGATAGTATTACAATAAAAGAACAGGTTGAATCAACCATAGATTATGCGTTTCTTGCTTCCGACGGCACTCGGAGCAACCTTGAGGACTTTGATATTTCTAACATTCCCGGAGTTTTTCCCCTCACCACTTTTTCAAAGGCGTTTCCCTATGCCACTATCACATGGGAAGGTCAGATTGCGTCGGACGAGGCCGGTCAGCATAAATTCTTATTGTATGCTTCGGGGTATTTCAAATTATGGATTGACGGCGAGCTGATTATGGATAAATGGCGTCAGAACTGGAATCCGTGGTCGAATCCGTTTACCGTTGATATGAAAGCTGGCGAAAAACATTCGATTAAGTTGCAATGGACCACAGAAGGCGGATTTCTTGGCCTGACGCACCTGTCGCCATATCCCGACCAAAACAAACTCACGATTTCTTCGGAGGCAGCCGACGAGATTGACTACTATTTTGTGTATGGCGAAAATCCGAAGGATTATAGAACAAGAATTGAAGACCAGTTTTTGACTCCTGCCGACCGAGTGGTTTCTGGCTATCGCCAACTGACGGGCAAGGCGCCGATTGTGCCGAAATGGGCTATGGGCTTCTGGCAGAGCCGTCAACGCTATCAAACTGCCGACGAGATTCTCAGCACGGTGAAAACCTTCCGTGACAAGCATATCCCTCTCGACAACATTGTGCTTGACTGGCATTATTGGCCAACCGACGGCTGGGGCACGCAAACATTTGATTCAGTGCGTTTTGCCGACCCTAAGGGTATGGTCGATTCGTTGCACAACACCTACAACGCACACATTATGATTTCCGTATGGCCAAAGTTCTATGCCCATACCGACAACTACAAGAAAATGAACGAGAAAGGCTACATTCTTACCCACAATGTGGATATGAATCGTCTGGACTGGGTTGCACAAGGTTTCAAAAATGGCTGGTACGATGTGTATAACCCGGGAGCGCGCGATATGTTCTGGGATATGGTGAAAGGCATCTACGATTTGGGGTTCGACGCGTGGTGGCTCGATGCAACCGAACCCGATATGCACTCCAACATTACCGTTGCCGACCGCAAATGCGACCTTACGCCAAACGCCATGGGCAACGGCGAACGAATGTTCAACCCGTATGCGACCTATCAGGCAAAGGGAATCTATGAAAATCAACGCAAGGAAACCGACCAAAAACGTGTGTTCATTCTTACCCGTTCGGCGTTTGCCGGCTTGCAACGCTATGGTGCTGCAAACTGGAGCGGTGACATTGTTGCCCGTTGGAGCGATTTGAAAGACCAAATCGGTCACGGCGTGAATTTCTCATTGTCGGGAATTCCGTATTGGACAATGGATATTGGTGGCTTCTCGGTTGAATCTCGTTACAATAGCAAGCCGATAAATACTCAAGAAGGCATTGAAATTCGAAAGGAATGGAAAGAACTACAAACCCGTTGGTACCAGTTTGGTGCGTTCTGCCCGTTGTTCCGCTCTCACGGAGAATATCCGTACCGCGAAATTTTCAATATTGCGAACGAAAACGAGGAAGCATATCAGTCGATACTTAATTATATGAAGCTTCGGTACACACTTATGCCATACATTTATTCATTGGCGGGACATGCCTACCACTCCGACTACACGATTATGCGTGGTCTTGTGATGGACTTTTTCGACGATGCCAACGTACTGAATATCAACGACCAGTATATGTTTGGACCATCATTCTTGGTTTGTCCTGTTTCGGAATACAAGGCACGTTCGCGTAAGGTTTATCTACCGAAATGCGAGGGTTGGTACTTGCTTAACTCGTACTCGATAGGGAAATGTGGAGACTGGGCAGGAGATTTCTACGAAGGTGGTCAGGAAATCGATGTAAATGCACCATTAGTGTTTATGCCGGTATTTGTAAAAGCAGGTTCCATTATTCCTAAGGGCAAGCAAATGGAATACACCGACCAATATCCCGACGACGAACTCTTCATCGACGTATATTCAGGAGCAAGCGGCTCGTTTGAGCTCTATTCCGACGAAGGCACGAACTATAACTACGAAAAAGGCGAATACAGCATAATTCAAATGGATTATGACGATGAGGCGAAAACCCTTACGCTCCGTGACCGTCGTGGTTCGTACAAAGGCATGCCTGATAGCGTAAAAATCACTGTCAGATACATTCCGAAAGAATTGACACAACGTACGTATTGCTCGGGAACTTACACAGGCAAAGAACTTGTGCTTAAGTTGAATGAACGCAAGGATGAGGATGTGATTAAGATGGAATAAAAAATGTAAAAACATCAAAGGTCTGTCCTATTACGGCAGACCTTTGTTTTTTTGCTAAAAAAAATAAAATCAAGTTATCGGCAGTAATTGCTTTATCTATTACACGAAAAGTTTAATACTTTACTCGGAGTGGATACATTGCAAATAACTCCAATGCAGCTGCCGTTTCCGTCAAAAGATTATTTCGTACAAAGCTTTTCGACTGATTATCGAGTAATACCTCGCCCAAACCCTGCATTAAAATACGAGGATTATAGGAACGAACTTGGTTGGCACACCCAATGCAATAATCTTCAAGTTTTTTCTGTGTTCGTAGTTCCACGATTTCCGAATTTATTTCTGTGCGGTTTTTGAGAAAGAACCAAACGTCATAAATATCACGTGGAGTTATTCGCTCGCCCAAAGCACAAATTTTGTGGGCAAACATATCTGCTATAGTCATTACACGAATGTCAGTTCCCACCAAGGTGCGAATTTCATAATGATTCGGGAATGTACGATTGCTTATCTCTATTTTCAACATTCGTTCGGCTTTTTCGTAATCAAGAACAAGTATGGAACCGTAAAGTTTCATCGCTTCGTCGTCAATCGTGCCGTATTGAAGTAACAGATTGTGCATGCGCTGAAAAACAAATTCGGCTTTGTCGGCATCTAACAGGTTGAAATCCAAATCAGTTGAAAAACGTGTCAAACCATGGAACAGCATAAGTGATGTGCCTCCTTTGAATGCAAGCAAGGGACTCAGATCCTTGTCGCGAAATACGGCAAGAAGCACTTGTGTCATGAAATAGCGGTGTTTATTTATATCCATAACGTTTTATGTTAAGATTTTTTTTACTCTTTGAGCAAGTGTTGGTGAATTATATGTCGGAACAATTTGATTGACAAGTTTTTTGTTGAGTGGACGCAAATTGTCAAAATAGCACTGACCGGCACATAAATAGAGCATATCCAGAAAAGCCCGTTCCGGCGTGGCAATTGCGACATTGTCACGTTGTTCAATCCCGAGCATATTTGTCCAAATCATTGGATTTATTTGGCGAAAAATATATAGGCGATTATCAACTTCAATAGTGCGATTCTGATAACTCACACACGTAATATCCGACGAGAACTGGAAGGTTACCCCAGCACGTGAAAGTACGTACTCCAAAGAAATGTATGCTGGTTTGAGAAGCGCGCACGCCATTTCCTGCTCGTTGTAGTTTTTCTTGGTATAAATTCCTTTACGAGGATTGACAATGGAACCTTTTTTCGCATAGTAATTAAGCGAACGTCGTAAAGATTCGCGACTCACATTGTCATTAAGCATCGCCAATCCTTGCATTGTAAATACAGTCCTCGGACTTGATAATATAACATTCATTACCTCCATTCGCAAGCTAAAAATTACATTTTTTTGTACTTTCAGCTTGCAAATATATTCAAAATTCTATTAAATTCAAATTTTAATCTCTAAAAACCTTTTTACCTATCGAAATGCAATTAAACTTCCCCCAACATCAAGTTATTGGCTGTGGTTGCTTAATCTATTAAGCAATTTGCATTTCTAATTGATAATGAATGTTTTACCACCGAGGGTATTGAAATAAAAAGCAAATGATAAATTAATGTAAAGGCAATCTCAATAGGTTGCTTTTTTTCATTCCACTTTATTGGTATTTACAGCTAAATTTCCCAACAATACGGAGATATTGGGGAGAGGTAAACAAATCGCCAGAGAAATCTTGACAACCGAAATGGATTGTTGTATATTTGCAACGTCGGACGTGAAAAATGAGGGTTCATCCCGAAACACCCGGACACAGGCCGTTAAGTCGGATCGGGCTCAAGGATACGTCCATTGAGACGGAAAAAAGGTTGAGGGATCAACCTTTTTTATTTTTTCAGATTCCATACTTTATAAAAAATATTTTCTCCATTAGGAGCTTTTAGTAATTTGCAAGAAATGGTAATCATTCTTGCTTTTTTGAATAAAACTATTGCTCGTAGAGTGCTATTACCTTCAAATGCTCGTTTAATAAAAGTTAATAGCTCATGAAATTTTGGATAATTCGAGAAATTGACTGCAATTATTTCGGATTGTTGTGCTCCTTCTCTTAATCTAACAGATAGGGCACTGCCACCACTTGATGTTTTCCCTTCAACATAGAATAGTTTGTTTTTTTGTCGAATTATGAAATCAGCACTTTTAGTATTGTGAGGATTTGCCAACAGAAATACATCATATCCATTTGCTACAAATTTCTGTGCAATTTGCAGATTATTAGGTGTTTCTCCTGTTTTTAGAATCTCGTTGTATTGGTTTGTGTATAAGGTGTAAATCTTATTTTCTGCCGTAGAAAGCCGTCGTAACTCTGTAAAATAGGGTTGTGCAACAATCCATTTCAAAACTTCAATCTTTTCGCGGTTTGTTGAAAACGTATAATAATCCTTCAGGGCATTTGTAATCGTAGTTCCTTGATAAACAATAGGTTTCCCATAGTCGGTTGTGGATTCACAAACGACATCAAATATATCTTCCGTCCATAGTGGGTACGGTGTTGCTTTTTCTTCTTCCATGATGTTACAAAGATAGAAAAATTCCTATTGAATCTGCCTTGATAATCAGAATTAAATCCAAGCAACAGTAAGATATGGGAGGCTTTTAAAATAGTCCAACGGTTTTCTGTTTTATTGCATCAGCTGATGATTCAAAAGGCCTGAAATAATTCCCCGTCAATATCGAATATCGATTGAATGGGAATTGTGTCGGTATCGGTGAATTGCAGGACTTGCTCGTAGTCGTCGATTTTTTTTATGTTTCCTGTTTTTATGGAATAGCAACCACCTTCCTTGTGGGCGTCAGGTTTGAAGTACGTGACAGATATTTGCGGATGTTCGTTGATATGGTTCCGCAGTTCCATGATTTTTCTGTTGAGAATCTCAATGTTTGACTCGTCAATTCCTTGAAAATCATCGGTATAGCGTGCCGTTTCTTGAATTGCATCGTTGTGTCCGGAAAGGGCGGCGAATGGTGCAAATTGTGCCGCACGGTTGCGCATCGACATTGGCGGATGCGTTTCCGACACGTGATGTGGAAGATTGATTATATCATCGTATTTTCCTTTCATGCTTTGTGTCCTCCAATTTGCTCGTTTCGTTCCTTGGCTGTCGCACCATCTTGGTAGTTGAGTCCTTTTAGAATGGCGTTTTTGCCAAATTTCTTTTTTATGGAAAGAATCGTTTCTTGAACAACGTGTTCTTTTTCAAGTTCGGCGGTAAGAGATTTCTCTTTTTCCGCTTCGGCTTCGTAGTCTGTGAATAAATCTAATTGTTGGGATGTATTCTTATTTTGTGTTTCTTGGTTCGTTGTAATTATTGTTGATATGGTAATTCTGCGAATGAGCAGATTACGGTTTGTAATACTGTCGAATAGTGAAGTGGCGGCTTCAATCAATAATTTTGACGATGAGGTGGGGCGGGATAGTGTGAATGTGCCTTGTGAATGTTTTGGCACGGTCCGTCCGTAAAAATCGGTGCCGATTTCTCCCTTGTATGTCGCTCTGATTGCAGGATTTGTGAGAGATTCCGCATCGTAGTTTATGATGAGCATTATTTGTGTGGCAAATATCTGTTTCTCAACCAATTCCAGTGCAATGGAATCCGCCATTTCTTGAACAACCACACGTGTTTTTGTGAAATTGTACGGGGTATGTAGCACTTGTCCCGAACTGAGCGAGTTGGTTTCTGGTTTATAGTTCTTGATTTCCTGCATAGTGCATGGTTCCCATCCCCAAGCATGGTCTATGAGCAATTCGGCATTTACGCCGAATAAATGGTATAGTAAATTCTCTGATTCAAGCGAGCAGCGGGCAATGTCGCCCATTGTACGGATTCCGTATGGTTCGAGGCGTTTTGCGATACCGCGTCCGCATCGCCAGAAATCGGTGAGCGGTTGGTGGTCCCAGAGTAATTTTCGGTACGATTGTTCGTTTAATTCTGATATGCGAACTCCGTTGGAATCGGGGGGAATGTGTTTTGCCACAATATCCATCGCCACTTTGCAGAGATATAGATTTGTGCCGATTCCCGCCGTGGCGGTGATTCCAGTTGTGTTGTACACGTCTTGTATCATTTTCATCGCCAATTCCCGAGGCGTTAATCTGTAGCTTGCAAGATAGGCGGTTGCGTCGATGAACACTTCGTCGATAGAATAAACGTGAATATCTTCGGGGGCAATGTATTTGAGGTATGTTTTGTAAATACGTGTGCTGTAGTCAATGTAGTACGACATTCGTGGCGTTGCGGTCACATAAGACAGTTCGTATTCGGGGTGCTGATTCAGTTCATCGGCATCAAACGAAGAACCGGAAAACGTGCGTTTGGGAGCTTTTACTTGTCGTTGTTTATTGATTTCAGTCACTTTTTGAATGACTTCAAAGAGTCGTGCGCGTCCAGGAAGTCCATAGGATTTTAGTGAGGGAGAAACAGCCAGACAGATTGTTTTCTCTGTTCTTCCAGTATCGGCAACCACAAGGTTGGTGGTAAGTGGATTAAGTCCACGTTCCACGCACTCCACCGAAGCGAAGTACGATTTCAGGTCGATGGCGATATATGTTCGCTCGGTTGCCATTTCACTACGAAACGAAAGGTTATTTGACAAAAAGAGCGATACATATTGTACCGCTCCGTTGTTGTCCTATAGGGATTCGAACCCCAACTAACAGATCCAGAGTCTGCTGTGCTACCATTACACAATAGGACAAAAAGAAGACCTCGACAAGCGAGGTCTTTCAGTTTTCAGTATTATTCAGCAACAACCTCGAAAGGAACGTTTACAACGATACCTTTGTAAAGGGTGATTTTGCAAGAATAAGAACCAAGTTCTTTAATAGAAGATTCTTTCAAAGCGATTTTGTGACGATCGATTTCGTAACCAGCTTTTGCAAGAGCCTCAGAAACTTGGATTGCGTTAACAGAACCAAAGATTTTTCCAGTCGCGCTTGCTTTAGTAGCGATAGTAAGAGAAACAGATTCAAGTTTAGTTGCCAATTCAGCAGCTTCGTTTTTGATTTTCTCTTCCTTGTGAGCGCGTTGCTTCATTGTTTCAGCATGTTGTTTTTTTGCTGATTCAGTTGCTTTGATAGCAAAACCTTGTGGAATCAGATAATTTTCTCCGTAACCATTCTTAACAGTTACGACATCGTTTTTTAGTCCTAAATTAGGAACGTCTTTTATCAATATAATTTCCATAGGGCATACTATTTTAACAAGTCTGTTACATAAGGTAATAAGGCAAGGTGACGAGCACGCTTGATTGCTACTGCAACCTTCTTTTGATATTTGATTGAAGTTCCAGTAATACGGCGAGGAAGGATTTTTCCTTGTTCGTTAAGGAATTTCTTCAAATATTCAGGATCTTTGTAATCAATGTATTTGATGCCTAATTTTCTGAATCGGCAATACTTTTTCTTTTTAACATCCACTGATGGAGGAGTCAAGTATCTAATTTCTGATTGTGCTTGTGCCATAATTATTCGTTTTTAGAAGATTCTTGAACATTGTTTCTTTTCTTTTCCGCATAGGCGATTGCGTGTTTGTTCATCTTTACAACAAGACTTCTCAATACACGTTCGTCACGTTTGAATGCAACAGAAAGTTTGTCGATAGACTCGCTATCTGCTTTGAACTCATAAAGGTAGTAAAAACCAGAGCTTTTTTTGTCGATGGCGTAAGCCAACTTCTTCAATCCCCAATTTTCTGAATGAACGATTTCTCCGCCCATTCCCTTTATAAGCTGTTCATACTTCTTAACCGATTCCTCTGCCTGAGCTTCAGACAAAACGGGAGTTAAAATGAAAACGGTTTCATACTGATTTACCATAACAGCTAAAATTGTTTAATTTGTTAATAATTAATTTTCGAGTGGCAAAAGTAATCAAATTCTTCGGTTTACCTAAAAACTTGCTGTTTTTTTTCTCAAAATGAACAGATTTTGTGACAAAAAAAGACTTCGACAAGCGCAAAACTCAATATGTTGTTGTAGTGCTGTTCTATGTTTGATAAGGCCATAATTTGTATTCATAAAAACAAGTTATTCCTTCCTTACGTGCAACACTTTCTTCCCGTTGACAATATAAATGCCGTAAGGAAGACCATCAAGCGATGTGGCATTTTTGCGTATCAAAGCTCCAGTTATGGTATAGACATTTGTCGGTTTGTCAATTTGAAGCATTGAAAGAATTGGGATTCCTGTTTTTGACAAAATTGTGAGTATCCCGTTGGAGTACGTGAAATTATAATTTTCCGCTTCGCCACCGCTGAGCACCAAGTCATATTCGCCAGCGGAAGACGCATTCGTTGCTTCGGTCGTTACAACAGGTATTGTTGTCAGCACATTTTCGTCCTCGCCATTTTTGAAACCATCAAACGACAACAAAAATGTTGGCAACTCGTCGCCTTCAGTAATCGTGGCATTCTCTACACTCACCATCAGCGGACTCTTCGTAATGGTCAGCGTTCCATTTTTCACTGTCACATACGAATTTTCAACAGCATCAAGATTTATCTCCACATCATATTCGCCTACCGATGATGAAATATCGGCGTCTGTGACAAACGCAACTTCGCCCAAAACATCGGCACCAACTCTATTATAGGTAAATTCAGGATTTTCGTCGCCATATTGACGTGAAACATCGTTTACAATCAGTTCAACCGGTTGGGCAACCTTTATGGTAAAATCACCCATTTCCGTCGCTCCGTACGAAAGAATATAAACCGTGGGGGTCGGCATTGTCATTACAAACACTGTTTTCTCGTTTATCGTCTTCGTTTCCGGCGCAATGCGATTGCCATCGGCATCAAAGAAGTCAAATTGTGCGTCAGTTCCTGCAATTTCCCAATGGAGTGAATCTTCCGCAAATCCTGTATAACTAAATCCTTGAACTTGACCACCTTGTGGCGCACTTATTGTTTCTGTTTTCTCGTTGCCAAGTTCCACAAACACCGGTTCTACGGTAAGACTCATATCTTCTAACGTGTCAACTATGGCTTCAGATCCAATTTCATCGTTGTTAAACACTTGAATACCAATTGTTATCGTTTCCTTTGTGGTCACCGTCATCGTTTCCACATCGAAAACATATTCCGCATCAATAGTTCGTGGTTTGACGTTTTCCAACGGAATGACAATGTCATCCAAATCAATGCTTTGTTGGGCTGGATCTATGGCAATCCGAGTACGTGGCTCATCATTAAACCAATAATCCACACCGACAAGTTTTGAGGGTTCCTCGATTTTCGTCACCATAAAAGACTTGAATACAACGGCGGATGTGTGTCCCGCTTGGTCAATGGTGCGATAATTAAACGTATGCAGACCATAGTTAAGCGTTGAAATATCAATGTTAAGCATCACCGCACCGTCTTCTGGAATATTCGCAGTTTCTCGATCATCAAAATTGCTGTCAAACCAATATTCGTAAGTCTGTAAAGAATTTTCGCCACTCTGCGTTGTTTCAAAAAGCATAAAATTCTTCACCATCACGGGACTTACCTTGCCTACAGCATCTATCACGCGCATGGCGATGTTGTGAAGCCCTGGATTTAGCGAGGCTACGTCAATATCAAGATTGACAATGCCACTTGCGTCCATTGTGCCACTTACACGTTCGTCAAATTTTTGGTCTATCCAGTATTCGTAGGTTTGGAGTGAATTTTCACCACTTTGTGTTGTTTCAAAAAGCATAAAATTCTTCACCATCACGGGACTTACCTTGCCAACGGCGTCTATCACACGCATGGCGATGTTGTGAAGCCCCGGATTGAGTGAGGCAACGTCAATGTCAAGATTGACAATGCCGCTTGCGTCCATTGTGCCACTTACACGTTCGTCGAATTTCTGGTCAATCCAATATTCGTAGGTTTGGAGGGAATTCTCGCCACTCTGCGTCGTTTCAAACAACATAAAGAATTTTGTCACGACAGGGCTGTAGAGCGTTTTAGTATCGTCAACCGCAAGCACGCGAAATGCCACACTGTGCAGACCTTGGTTCAACGCCGAAACATCAAGTTCTTCGCTCCAGGTGGAGCTTGTCATTTCTGCCGTGTTACGACTGTCAAATTGTTGGTCAAACCAATATTCGCACACTGTAACGGAGACTTGTGCCGTTGCCGTCAGGCAACAGAACAACGTTAATATGGACAGTACTATATGTTTCGTTCTGTTCATAGTCAGTCTCTTTGAGAGAAATTACTCCAATGGTCTTGCTTCAGCTTTGATAGACACTTTCAGTTTGCCCGGTTCGCTCTTCGAGTCAACCGACGTGCTGATAATACGTGGGGTGGAAGGTATCGGGTTCCACGGGAAATTGCCGCCAGTAACGCCACATGGCGTTCCGTCAGTTCCTACGTATGTTTCAGGATTTGCGAGTTCCCAAGTACGAGGTGTCCCGTCCTCTGTAGCGTAGTCCCAATTATCCTGTCCATCAGCGAATAAGGTTTTACAATCAGTCCAAAGAGACTGGTCATAATTTCCTTCACAGACATTATTCCCTCCAACATCAAGTTTATTGTTGCTACACACGTTGTTATAGCAGGTAGCACCCGCAGAAAAACGATAGTAATGCGCAGGATTTATAATGTTGTTCGTATAAAAATATGGTCCCTGGCTATACCAACTATCTACTATAATACAATGGTCAACACTTACCTGGCTCCCTGCCGCAAAGTTTGGTTCCATACCACTAAGCCAGCAATTGGCAACAACAAAGGCGGTTGTTTTCTTGTCTTGCCCATTAACCCAATTACGAATATAACATTGACGGATGATGATATTATTTGTTTCCGCTCGATTATAAAAATAACCAAAACTACATTTAATTATTTCTGTATTAGCTACAAGTTGCGTTCCGTTAATTACTGCTTGCCCTGTATAGTAAATTCCCTCTATACGTACAACAGGAGAAAATTCATCCGTACTTGTAATGGTCAAATCGCCATTAACGCGTGTCTCACTAATATTATTGGATGCATCTTTTTCAAATCCGGCACCATAGATTTTCATGCTTTTTGTGAGGGCTCCAGGATTACTAAATGCGCCAGGAGAGAGCGTGATGATGCTACCTTCCTCAGGAGCAGCAGCCACGGCATCTTTGAAAGAATCATAGCCATAAAACACTGAGGTTATTTCACCATTTTGGAGTGTTGCCGACACACCGTCGGAAATTTGTGCAATAGCTGCAATCGTGCCAACCAATGCCACCAAGGATAAAAGAATTTTTTTCATAATAGTATAATTTGTATTCGGAATTTTATATCGTATAATTTCTACAAAGAAAAGAAAATTTTCAAGAAAAAAAGATTCATATACTTCTTTTTAGATTAAAATGGGGAAAATACTTATTACAAGCCCCTCTGTCCGTTGCCGTTATCGTGACTTGTCGAACAGTTTTGGATAGCAAAAAAGTGCTTTCCGTTGTGGAAAAGTACAACACAGCACTGGATTTGCTCGATTCCTACGAGTACGATTTGCCACAGAATGATAATGAAAAATCTTGCAAAAAAGAAAGAGATGCATTGCTACATCTCTTTCTTGTCGTTTATGGGTAAAGGATTTGTATTATCCCATTACCACAACAATCTCGTTTTCTTTCTTCATCTTGTCGAACGGAACCACGTTGCCTTCAACAGCTTTGCCGTTTACAATGATTTGATGGTTGGCAATTGTAACATTGTTAATTTGTCCCACATTTCCAAGTATGTATGCTTGCTAGCCTGCACACGGATATACATCTCCGTGTGCAGTGATACAGCAGTTGTCTTGACCTACGCCACTTCTATGCGTACTTTCCTATGCTAATTTAAGAATAATAATCCAATTACATTTTTTCATAGTTTATATTAATTCCAAGGAAAAATATTACTTAATATGTTTCTTCAAACACATCTGTATAATTACGCTTTTAGCATCACATCTTATAATACAAAAATATTTTCTCGTTAATTTCGTCGTAAGATGGATCATTGGTAAAGGTAATTTTCTTATTGATTTGTTTGATTTGTTTTTCAATTTCTGTACATACACTTTTTTGCATGCGTGGGTCAAATGTTATTTCTTCAATAAAATCTGGAGAGATATTAAATTTTATTATATTAGGTGCTGGTGACGAATGCACATCATTTTCCATTTGAGAGATTATTCTAAACTCCTTTTCACATTCAAAGGCTCTCATTTTTGTAAAAGAGGCACGATAAACAATATCAAAAAAATTTGAAACTGAAAAACTTTTATTTTTATTTAAGGAATCAATTTCATATATAATGTCCTTTCTATCAACGTAGTTTATTTCCCCTATTTTCGTCACAGTATTTTGAGGCTGTTGTTCACAAAGGGGAATAAGTTTTCTTAAGGTTGTCTTGATTTTAACACTATTGTGATTTTTTGAGTATATTCTCCAAAGAGCATCAGATTCTTTCTGAAAACTCCAGCTTTGCCCATAAAAATAGGGAATATGTTGATTCACAAGATTTGGTTCAGGCTTATCATTAAGATAAAATCTTTGTTTTAATAGAAATAATTCATAGGAATCGTCATCAAACCAATTTCTTATTTGAGTTAATGTTAACTTATTATCCCGCATCATATCTAATACATAGTTATATGGCATAATTTTATAAATTGGAGTATTCCAATCTATGTTTTTATAACTTGTATTTTCCTCTGTTGAATAATATCCATGTTTCAACAACTCTTCTTCTTGTGAAGTAAAATTATTTGTAGTCATAATAGATTTTTTTACATTTCCCATTTTCTTATTAATTTAAATTAATATCTAAAATTCTCTCAAACTTGTCTTAATTTATTCTACATCACGCACAAGACGGACAGATCGCCCGAGGCCGCGGTTGCCGAGGCTGTTGCCTGACATATACACGCCATAGCCGCTGAAGTACAGATGGACCGCCTCATTGCTGAAAGCCCAAGAACTTGACCAATATCCGCCAAAGTTGCCGTATTCGCCAAAGTTGGCGTAAATGCCAGAGTCGTCCACAACTGTACCCTCACGTTCGCCCGCAGCAGGAAGAAACACTGCTCCAAACGATTGCATCACATTCCATTCTTCTTGAGAATACACATTCGCAGCATACGTATACATTGATGCTGGTGAATTAGAAGTAAATTTTATTGCGGATGGTGTACTCCAATCATCTGGCAACAATATCAAGCCACAAATACCACACACTGTGCCCATTCCCCATAATTTTTTTGCATCTGAACGCTTATAAAGCAAATAAGTCCATTCGTCACTTGTCAAAGTACGCCACATCCTAACTTGGTTTCCCCCATTGGAAATTTTATTATACACGCCCCAATCGGCATTTGCGTATTCGTCTGTCAGATTGTTTTGGTAGTCTCTGCCAGGGCAATAGTCTCCAGCACGTGTACTTATACTATATGGTTGATATGCACTCGCGTCGCTGTTCCAACCCGAAGTACCCCAACCAAATAAGTCAATCCAACCATCGTAATCATTAGAAATATTCGCATTAGCATCTCCAATCTTATCATATTGATTTGGAGCAAAACACCATGTATTTGTGTTTGCTTTGTATTGCAAATTGCCAGGCGAAAAATAAATTTTTGTTGAATTAGACACTGAAAAAGGAACTTCCTTAAACACACATGGAGTTCTTGTGGTAAAAGAAACCATCTCACCATAAGATATTCCACCTGTGGTCACTGCATACGAGCGAGCATAATACGTTGTATTTTCAGAAAGCGAAGATAGTTCAATACTAAAACTACCTGTCCCTTTACCACACGTTTTCTTATTATCATCAATTGTAGGTTTCGATGTAGTTGCCCAACAGATTCCCCGCTCTGTAATATCAGACGCTTTTAGGTATTGTATTTTTCCACTAACGATTGCCGTGGTGTTTGTAACATTTGTTGCATTTGTAGTAATGTTTAAGTAATCTTGTATTAGACGGACAGAACTCCCCTGACTCCGATCGGACATATCTGCACGGTATAATACGTCGTTGTCCCGAATGTATGCCTGATTGTTGTTGTAAGCCGAACTCGACCAATAATAACCGTGTGAATTCTGGGCACTTACATGGATGCCACTTCGATACCCAGCTGCAGGAAGAAACACAGCTCCAATAGATTCCATTTTGCTCCATTCTTCAGCTGTATATATGTTTTTATCATAACGGGTAAAAGTTAATCCACTTGGCAACGCCGTACAGTTTGGTGGTAACAGAATCAAACCATTTACGCCATTCACAGTCGCCTTTCCGCGCAAATAACTGGCATCGGTTCTATTTGAAATCACATAGTTCCATTCGTCACTTGTCAAAGTACGCCACATCCTAACTTGGTTTCCCCCATTGGAAATTTTATTATACACGCCCCAATCGGCATTTGCATAATTGTCAGTCAGGTTATTTTTAGTGTTTCTGCCAGGAGAATATTCGCTATTTTCACCAAACGCGTCGTATGGCTGGTAGCGATATGCACCGCTGTTCCAACCCGAAGTCCCCCATCCGAACAAATCAATCCAACCATTATATGTTTTGGAAATGTAAGCATTGCCCCCTCCGATTATGTCATACTGATGTTCAGCAAAACGCCACAATTTATTACTTGCCTGATATTGCAGGTTGCCTTGCGAAATATAGATTTGTGTTGAGTCAGATATTGGAAAAACAGCATTGATTGCTCCATTTTTAATTGCAACTGGAGATATTTTCGCTGTAAATGGAATCGTTTCTCCATATGCAGTTCCAATATCATTCGTAGCATATGCACGAATATAGTATTTCCCTTCTGGAAGTAATGGCTTAACATAAAAAAGGCCTTCTTCATCTGTCTGAGGAGGTATTAATGTACACGTTATTTTGTTATCATCAATGGTCGGTTCTGTCGTAGTTGCCCAACAAATACCACATTCAGTTACATAATATCCGTTTCTAGCCATTACGATTCCTGCAATGGTCGTTTCATCAACAGATACAGTTGACACACTCGGAATGCTCCTCTCAGTTTCAAATTTAATCCACTTACCATACGCTATTCCTGCCTTATTTATAGCATACGCACGGACAAAATACTCTTTACCACCTGCAAGCGATGATAGAGAAACTGAAAAAATTCCTATTCCTGTTCCACACATTTCCTTGTTATCGTCAATAGTTGGTTCTATCTTTTTTGTTGACCAACAGATTCCCCGTTCAATAATAGTAGCTCCATTGTCGGCTATTACTTCTCCTCCAACAGTAGCCGCATTGATTGATACATTAGTTGCATTTAAAGTTGAGACGGTTGGCGTCGTTATTTGTGAAGTAGTAAATGTAATTACATTCCCATACGTTGGTCCTGCGTTATTTATAGCATACGCACGGGCATAATATGTTGTGTTATCGGAAAGAGAGGTTAGTTCAATACTAAATTCGCCTAATTCTGTTCCTCTTGTTATTTTGCTATCTGTAATGGTAGGATTTTTTGAGGTGCTCCAACATATACCTCGTTCTGTGATAGATGCTCCGTTATCGGCTGTTACGTTTCCACCAACAGTTGCCGTGGAAGATGTTACATTCTCTGCATTACTTGTAACTACGGTCGGTAGTGGGATGAAATTAAAAATTATTTCCGTATCTTCCGTAATCACCATCGTTTTTTTATCAGTCTGTTTTTTGTAATATCCTGTAAACGAAAACTCATCTCCTTCGTCAAAGGTAATAACATCGTCAAGTGACTTCAACACAGGTTCCACTTTATCGGTCAGTACTTCAAGAATGCCTGGCTGCGTACTTTGCGTCAACAAAATTTTCAGCGACGCAGTCTGATTGTTTGCAGAAGCCACCAGCATGTACACACCCGACGAAGCGCCAATCTGGAACGCATTCTGCCCTGCTTCAACGTTGTTTGAATAGCGAGCTATGAAACTTCCGTTGGAAGAATACAACGTGAGGTTCAAATGTCCCGCTTTTTCCATATTCACAATTACCTTGTTGTTTGCCGTCTGTTGCAAAAACATTGGATTGTCAACTGAGGCAATTGGTGTTTCTTGTTTTTTCACTTTTTGCAATGTAATCACATTGTCAGGGCTGTACAACATTTTTGTTTCGCCCGATGACAGATTCTTTACTTGTACTTTTTCCATTTCCACATTCGCCGAAAACGTAACCGTGTAGTTAGTTTGTGCGAATAAACTCGTTGCTCCCATCAGCAACGCTCCTAAAATCGAATAAAATTTTCTCATACGTATATATTTATTGAGTTGGCTTAATGGTCAAAATGAGACCTGAAATCCTTGTAATAAATTGAAATTTATATATTTACAGCATTTTTAAGAAAATGAGTAAAAATCTGCTTTCATTGTGGAGGGAAAAATGTAATCAAGAAAGGGTTACAAGGTGCC
>JAFZOY010000017.1 GCA_017552705.1 Bacteroidales bacterium | reverse complement strand
GTTGTTGAGCCATTTTTCTTCTTCTTCATTTGTGATGAAACCAGTTTCAATCAGTACGCTTGGCATAGCTGTTTTCCATAGCACCAGGAATCCAGCTTGCTGAACGCTTCTGTCTTTTCGCCCGACATCTTCCCGAAACTTGTTTTGTATCATCCCCGCAAACGCAAGGCTATTGTCGCAGAACGCACCTTGTTGCAAATTATGGAGAATAATGGCTTCATTATCGTTAGCCGACATTCCTTGGTATTGCGAAGCATCTGATTCCAAGGATATTACATCGTTTTCCATTTTTGCTACTTTGAGATTTGCTTCATTTTTTGCCACACCCATAGTGTACGTTTCTGTTCCGGTAGCCTCGGGGCGTACGTTTGCATTCACATGTATTGAAATAAAAAGATCTGCTTTCGCTTTGTTCGCTATCTCGGCGCGTTTGTGCAATTCAATGAATTCGTCGGTTTTACGGGTGTAAATCACTTTCACGTCTGGACAGTTCATCGAAATCAAACCACCAGCTTTGAGTGCCAACGAAAGGGTGATATTTTTTTCTTGTGAGATTTTTCCGCATGCGCCAGGGTCTTTTCCACCGTGTCCGGCATCAATCACTATTGTTTTAACCGAATAGGCGTTGGTTTGCGACTGTGCGACAAACGTGAAAAACGATAGTATTGTGACACATATAATTTGTATAGTTGAAATTGTTCGCATAGTGTTATAAAGTATTCCTATGAGTTTATTACAAAGATTGAATTTTTCTAATTATTTTTGCCGTGTGAATAACTGATTTGTTATTCATACAAAAATAGCATTTTAACGACTTGCAGGAACAAAGTTTTAAATATTTTTTTCTAACACTTTTTCTAAGTGCATATTTGTGTTCCGTGTTTGCACAAGATTCTACGGCTGTGCAGACGCAAGATACTGTGTCGAAAAAAAGTGAAACACCAGAGAAAAAGAAAAGCAGTGGTCTCGATAGTCCTGTGACGTATTCTTCGCAGGATTCCATTATTTTCGATATTTCGGGGAGCGCGGTGCAGACCTACGGCGATGGAAAAGTGAAATACGAGAATATTGATCTGCAATCGGAATATATTGAATTAGACGTAGTTAAACGTGAAGTGTTTGCGAAAGGTTTGCCTGATTCTACCAATACGATGAATGGCTCGCCTGTGTATAAAGATAATTCCGATGTGTTCGATGCCGATTCAATGCGCTACAATTTTGATTCGAAAAAAGGTTTGGCGTTTGGCATCAGAACGCAGCAGGACGAGGCTTATCTTCATGGTGGGCGAACGAAAATTCACAGCAACAAGGAAATTCACGTGCAGCATGGAAAGTACACCACTTGCGATGAAAAAAATCCTCATTTCTACGTTGAAATGACCAAAGGTAAGGTTGTGGTTGACGATAAAATTGTGTTTGGTCCTTCGTGGGTTGTAGTTGATGAGATTCCCATTCCTGTGGTGATACCGTTCGGTTATTTCCCCATAACCAAAGGACGTTCGAATGGTATTATTATTCCGACAATAGGCGAGGAGTCGGCGAAAGGATTTTATTTCAGAAATGGTGGGTTGTATTTCGGAATCAGCGAATATGTTGATTTCAAATGGCTTTCCGATATTTATTCACTTGGAAGCTGGAGAACATCGGTGGCGTCGAATTATAGGGTCCGTTATCGCTTTAATGGTAATTTTTCTGTGACATACGCAAGTCTGGTGACGAACGAAATCAGGCAAGCGCCTACATTTAATGTGAAATGGACTCATAATCAAACACAAAAATCTCCCTATAGTCCGAATTTCAGTGCGAGTGTGAACTATGGGTCGGCTGGTTATGCAAAACAAAACACATATAGCACAAATGAATATTTGAATAACCAAATCACTTCGAATATCTATTTCAGTAAGAAATTTGCAGGAACGCCTTTGTCGTTCTCCGCATCGCTGTCGCATAGCCAAAACAATATCGACAGCACCATCACATTAACGTTGCCACAGATTCGTCTTACAGCCTCGACATTCACGCCGCTCAAACGAAAACATGCGGTTGGCAAGGAACGTTTTTATGAAAAAATTGGCGTTTCATATACGGGTGAAATGCAGAATAAGTTAGTCAATGCCAAGCTTGATTCAAATTTCTATCGAAAAGAAACGTTGGATTTGTTTCAAAGTGGTATAAACCATACTATTCCGGTAAGCGCAAGTTTCAAAGTTCTGAAATATATCACGATTTCCCCGTCGTTCAATTATCAAGAGCGTTGGTACACCACCAAATTGCAAAAGGAGTGGGATGATTCTTATATCCAATACACGAAGAATGACACAATTATTGGCGGTGTACGTGTTGATACGTTGTCGGAATTCAGCAGAGTGTATAATTATTCGGTGGGAGTGGGCGCAAGTACTAAAATATATGGGATGTACCGTTTCCGAAACGATGTGGTGAAGGCGATTCGCCACGTTGTGACACCAAGTGTTTCGTACTCGCTTACGCCTGATTTTTCGGCGGCAAAATATGGCTACTATAGCACGTATGCTAAAAACGCTGACGGTGAACTTGCTTCATATTCGTTTTTTGAGAAAGGAATCTACGGAGTTCCGTCGTCGCAAAAACAAAGTACGTTGTCGTTCTCTTTGGGAAACAATGTGGAGGCTAAAGTGCGGAGCAAAGTCGATACGGTGACAGGTACTAAAAAGATAAAATTGATAGAAGGCTTGTCTATTAACGGTTCATATAATTTTGCTGCTGATTCGTTACGTATGAGTTTGATTAGTCTGAGTGGTTATTCTACGATTATGAATCGTTTTACGCTTCGCTATTCCGCCACATTTGATCCGTATGCCATTGGAGAGAAGACAACAAGCAGTGGTAAAACACAAGTTCGTGTAAATAATTATATGATAGACCGTTACGGTACATTATGGCGGAAAACTCAAGACCAATGGGCGACATCGTTGTCGTACACGTTTGGCCCGATTAAGGATAAAACCGAAGACGTATCGGTTCCAGTGGACGAGATGTATTCCTATTGGGATGTGCCATGGAGTTTGAACGTTTCATATTCCTTGAGTATTCCGCGAAAATATTATTACGACTATAATAACCAATTGGACTCCGTTTCCAACAACATTATTCAGACTGTTTCCGCAAGTGGAAAGGTTAGTCTGACCAAAAATTGGAATGTGTCGTTTTCAACAGGATGGGACTTCCAGGAACGAGGAATTTCTTATACCACATTGAACGTGTATCGCGATTTGCATTGTTGGGATATGTCGTTTACGTGGGTGCCGCTCGGCGACCGTCAGCGTTGGGAATTTACTTTGAAAATCAAGGCAAGTATGTTGAGCGACATCAAGATAGATATGAAGAGTTCTTCGGAATACTTCTAATGTGATAAATAATTGATTTCCAAAACTTTAAATTAACAGCGGATGAATATCGTAGTACAAACGCCATTGGCTCCAAATCCTGTTGGACCGTATGAACAAGCTATTTTAGCAGGAAATACATTATATGTTTCGGGGCAAATTCCTATCAATCCTGCCACAAATGAATTGGTTTCTGAATCGTATGCGAAAGCGACAGAACAAGTTATGAAAAATATTGATGCTATTTTGAAGGCAGCCTCAATGTCGTTCGACGATGTTGTACGGTGTACGATATTTGTAGCGGATTTGGGACATTTCAGCGAAGTGAATGAAATGTATGGCTCGTTTTTCGGAGGAATAGCACCATCGCGTGAATGTGTTCAGGTTGCGGCGTTGCCCAAAGGCGCATTGGTTGAAATCTCTGCGATAGCGGTAAAATATTCGTGTTTCTAAGAAATTGGCTTAATGGTCAAAATGAGACCTGAAATCCTTGTAATAAATTGAAATTTATATATTTACAGCATTTTTAAGAAAATGAGTAAAAATCTGCTTTCATTGTGGAGGGAAAAATGTAATCAAGAAAGGGTTACAAGGTGCC
>JAFZOY010000016.1 GCA_017552705.1 Bacteroidales bacterium | reverse complement strand
TCAATAGTAAAAACGGGATTCTTTGCATTGTTATTCCTTTATGTGCTTATGTTTACCGTTTATTAACTGTTGTATTTTTCCGTCCATATCGATATACTTGAAGTTATTATACCACCGCTCTCCGCGATTGTGAAAATCTAATTGTGAATATCCTGCCGCCTGACCGCATAAATTCGGTAATGGAGAATAGGCAGTAAATTTTCCTGAAGCTATGCCTTGAGCGCGTCTTTGGTCACTAAAGTGTTTACAACCCCAATTCGGTTCCCTGAAATAGTCTGCAAACGCTTTTATACATTTTTTTCGATATAGTATAGCGTGAGACGTCCAAGCGGCTTTGATTTTTATACAATGTTCTGCTACTTGTCTTGGCAAAGCAAAATGCAATGCGCCCAAAAATACCATATCCGCATCTTCCGGCACCTCCGACATAAACGCTTCGTACTTATTTTCAAAATCTATAGGGTCGAAAATACAATCGTCTTCCCATATCCAAACGTCTTCGTCTACTGCTTCGAGAATTTCTCGAATATTTACTGTAAGAGCATACCGATTAGCACTCCGTTCCCACCATTCTGGAACCTCTACGTCTGCTCCGGATTTTGCCCTCCATACTTCCAAATTGCCGAATATATTTGTGGGATATGCGGCACGAAAAGACGCTAAACGTTCTGTATCTTCCGGTAAGTTTATAACAATACTTCTCATTTCAACCTGATGAACTCGAACTGCTTGAACTGCCTGAACCAGAACTGCTAGAACAACTACTGTCCATTGCGCCTGATTGACTATATAGTGTGTAAAAAATGCCGATTTGATAATCGTATGACGAATAGTTGGCTATGATATACAATTTGCCATTGTTTACTGCAAAGTCAAATTCGTTGGCTTGTCCGCACGAAAATTCAATTTCGTTACGTATCAATTCACAGTTGCTAACAATAATATTTTGTATCTGATGCGGGATTTGAACTCCATAAACCGAAGTGTCGACGGCAATAATATGGACTTTTGCTATAAGCACGTCTGTTAATGCGAGTTTCCAGATTGGTATGTTGTACATGTAAGAGCATTTAATTCCCTTAAAGCCGCAATTCCCGCTAACATTTGTAAACGCTTCATAATTAGGGATTGTGTTATTGTTGCAGACAACCCCGTCGATTTTGTTTACATTTTGGTTTCCGAATACAGACGAATATTGTCCGCTGGTTGTATTTTCTCCACCAAATATAGTCGAGTAGTCTCCCTTCGCGTTATTATTACTTCCAAATACATTTGAATAATTCCCTTTTGCTGAATTATATCGTCCTATAGCAAACGAAGACATCCCGGAAGCAACATCATGTATATTATTATGGAACATTTGCAAGTCAACTGCTCCATTACCTCTGACTCCACTTTCGGCGTGTGTAATATTTGGAACGGCTTGAATACTGGTCTTTCCATTTTCTACAACAACTTTTGTTCCCCAATCGCCCGTTGTACCTCCACCGGAGCTTGAATTAAGTTCCTGCCATGTTACATGACTTCCGGAGTAAACAGCTTGCAACAATTTATGCGTATCTGTCGCAAAATACAACTTCCCAGCTAGTGGGGCTAATAGTCCTGTTATTTCAGAATAAGTACCAAAATAAACATCACTATAACGTTGTCTTGAATTTCCTTTATCTATATAAATCTCTCCCGTATCGTAGACTGCTACAATCTGCCCGTCCACGATAGGGATGTTTATGAGATTATTTGCCGTTGTCCTAATAGGTATAAAGTCAGCCATAGCTTTGACCTTTTTATTCAACTGTTATAAATGTTTATTAGGAATTACTCGCTTCTGTCCACGTTAAATTCCCCAACCCGTCAAGTTTTTCTTTGTCTGCGGCACTCATAAGACCGTTTGAACCGCCAACGCCGGACGTACTTGCTGTTGCAACGGCTTTTGTTGCATACGTCGATGAAGCGGACGATTGTGTCAAGTAGGTTGTCGAAGCCGCTTGTTGCGTCAAGTATGTAGACGCCGCAACCGAAGCGGTCAGATACGCGGACAAGTCAACGCTTCCACCGAGCGGGTCCCAATCAGTACCGTCCCATGCGTAATTTGTTCCTGCTGGAACCGTGCCGTG